>JADLFL010000002.1 GCA_020845575.1 Acidobacteriota bacterium
ACAGCAAGATCATGAGCATCAAGCGCAAGGCCGGTGGCTTCCGTAACCCCGATCACTTCACCACCGCGATCTACTTCCATTGCGGGGGATTGGACCTCTACCCACGCTGATCCCGGAAGAGGCAGAAGAAGTAGACGCTGCCGGACTTGTCCGGCAGTCGGTGATCGCCGTCCCCGGACAAAGTCCGGCGGCTACACCCGTATCGTTGCCGATTGTTGGTTGCCGGCACGCTCTACCTCAGGCGTAAGCGCGCGTTTGTGATACAAGCAGCGACGGCGGTGCCCTGGTCGGAAGGGGCCCGCCGTACGCTGTCGTGACCGCGCCCGCCGCCCGCCCCACCGGACCTCACGACGCAGCACGTCAGGTCATGCCCGTGGCACTGGCTTGCCTGCTGCTGGGCGCCAGCCTTCCCGCCTGCGGGCGTTCCGACACGTCTCCGCCCCGCACCACGCACGTCACCATCGCCGTGCCCGGCGCAGGCGTCCCGCTCGGCCCTCTCATCTACAGCCTCACGAGTGCGCGGTTGCTCCGCCCCGACCAGACCGGCAGGCCGCAACCCGACGTCATCGAGTCGTGGACCGTCTCGACCGACGGGCTGACGTGGACGTTCAGGATTCGCCAGGGCCTGCGACTCGTCGACGCACAACGACCTGCGACGACCGCGGACATCGTCTCGCTGATACGCGAGGCGGTGGCGGCCAGCGACGTCCGTGCGGGTATCTGGGACGTGACGAGCGTCGACGAAACTGGCCCCGACACCATCGACGTGCGTCTCTCACGACCCACCAGCCTGCTGCTCGATTCGCTCTCGGTCTGGCCCGCCATCGATGCCGGCCTCTATCGCCTCGACGACCCGGAGGCCGCCGAGCCAACGTTCTCCTCGGTCCCACAGCCTGGCCATCCGGCGCCGGCGATCGGGCGCATCGCCGTCAAGCGCTTCGATACCGCCCGCGCGGCGGTGGCGGCGCTGCTGCGCGAGGACGTCGACGTGCTCTACGAGAGTCCGAGCGACGTCAGACGCGTGCTCGAAGCCGAAGACGGCGTGCACGTCTTCCCGCACGTCAAACCGTACGTCGTGACCCTCGGCATCAACCATCGTCACTCGATCCTCGCGCGGCGCGAGGTCCGCCTGGCGCTGAACAAGGCGGTCGATCGCGTGGCGCTCGTCGATGAGGTCGCCGAAGGTATGGGCGTGCCCGCGGCAGACATCCTGTGGCACCAGCACTGGTCTCAACCGCACGCGGCCGACACCGCGTTCCTGCGCGTGGACCGCGAGGAAGCCGAGCGTCTCCTCGATGAGGCTGGACTGCCTCGCCGGGCGTCGCGCACGCGCGTCGCCCCGCGCTTTCGTATCGCCTGTCTCGTGCTGAACAACCCGATGATGCTGCGCGTGGCGGGCCGGCTGCAGCAGGCGTACGGCGACATCGGCGTGACGCTCGACATCGAAGCGCTCGAACTGCCGGCCCTCGCGCCGCGGCTGGCGCGAGGTGAATTCGAGACGTTCGTGTCGCCGCTGGTGAGTGGATACGGACTCACGCTGCCGTACGAGCACTTCGGCGCGCACACGCGACAGCGTGTGGTGGACAACGGCTACACGGCCGCCGCCGCTGCTGCCGAACGCGTGCGCGCCGCAACGAGCGACGAGGCACTCATCGCGGCGGTGGCCGATCTCCATCGCGTCCTGATCGAGGATCCTCCCGCTGTCTCGCTCTTCTGGCAGGAAGCGAGCCGCGCGGTGGGTCGTCGCGTGGCGGTTCCCGCCGGTCAGGCCGGAGACGTCCTCGTGTCGCTCCCTCTCTGGAACGTCTCGCCGTGATCCCGATCACGCGCCGGATGGCGATGCTCGTGACAACGGCGGCGATCGTGCCGCTGGTCATCTTCGGCGTCGTGGCCGGGTGGACGCTGCGCGCCACCACGAGCCAGTCGGTGATGGAGAACCACGCCGCCATCGCCGCACGCGCGGCGGACGCCATCGACCTCTACCTCAGGTCGACGGAACGTCTCGTCCGCTCCGCCGCCGCCGACCTCGCCGGCGTCGGCCTCACGCGCGGTCAGCAGCAGCGCGTGCTCTTCAACCACGTGACGGCCGCGCGAGAGATCCGATCGCTCACGCTGTACGACGCCAGAGGTGTTCCCGTCGCGACGAGTGACATCGGCGGCGAGTCGGCGCCGCTCACGGAACTGCCGACGGCGGCGATCACGCTGCTGCCCGTCGACCTCGATTCCGACCAACTGCCGCGATCGCGCATGAAGCTGCGCCTCGACGATTCGCTGGCGCCCTATCTGGTCGCCGAGCTCCGACTGGAAGAACTGTGGCGCGTGGTCGACAACGTCAAGGTGGGTACCAGCGGACGCGCGTTCCTCATCGACGACACAGGCCGCATCATCGCCGACGGCCGGCCGCGCGGCAAGACACGCATCGCGCGCGGCGAACGCATCGCTGCGCATCCGCTCGTCCTCGGGGCGGACGGCGATCCGGGCCCCGCGTCGCGGGCCCGCTACCACCGCTTCGACGACGTCGAAGTGGTAGGCGTCTCCACCGAGCCGCTTCCCCGCTTCGGCTGGCGCGTGATCGTCGAACAGCCCGTCGAGGATGCGTTCGCACCGGCACGCCGCCTCGAACGTCAGCTCCTGCTGTTCGTGACGCTCGCCCTGCTGGCCAACATCGCCATCGGCATCGCGTTCGGCCGCTCGCTGCTGCGTCCGATTTCGGATCTCCTCGCCGGCATCCGCGCCATCGGCGACGGCGACCTCGATCGGCGCGTTCACATCACGCGAGACGATGAGTTCCGGTTGCTCGGTGAGGCCTTCAACGCAATGGCCGACAGGCTGGGCGAACTGCAGCAGGCCGCGATTCGGCAGGAGCGGCAGGCGATGTTCGGCCGCATCGCGGCGGGTCTGGTCCACGATCTGTCGCACCCGATCCAGAACATCAACAACAACTGCAAGCTCGTGCTGCAGATGCACGACGATGCGGAGTATCGGGCGACGTTCGCCCGTCTCGTGAAACGCGAGTTCTCGACAATTCAGCGTACGTTCGAGGACCTGCGTAACCTGGCGCGTCCCATCCCGCTCGAGAAGTTCCCCATCGACGCCGGCAAGCTGATGCTCGACGTCGTCGAACGCATGGAGGCGCAGGCGTCAGTCGCCGGCGTGACGATCGAGAGCGGCACGATGCCCGCGACGCCACTGTTCATCGAAGGCGACCTCTTCGCACTCGGCCGCGTGCTGCGCAACCTCGTGCTCAACGCGCTTCAGGCAACGCCGCCCGGCGGTCGTGTCTGGCTGGAAGTGGATGGCGACGAGGGACCTGTGCGCATGCGCGTGTGCGACACGGGCTGCGGCATTCCCGACGAGCGCATCCAGGCGATTTTCGAGGACTTCGTGACCACCAAACGCCGCGGGCTCGGGCTGGGTCTGGCCATCTCGCGCAAGATCGTCGAGCAACTCGGCGGTACGATCCGCGTCACGAGCGTCGTCGGCCAGGGCAGCCGGTTCACGCTGACCTTCCCGCGGCTCACACGGATCACCGCCGCGTGACGATCGAAGCGATGAACACGAAAAGGCCCTGCGCACTGCAGGGCCTTTTCGTGGAACTTCGAGGAACGGGTACTACTTGCGCGGCATGACGGCGTCCTTCATGGCCTTCACGACCGTCGCCTTCACGCGCGTCTTGGCGGGGATCTTGATCGGCTCGCCGGTAGCGGGGTTGCGGCCCATGCGCGCCTTGCTCTTGCGCACCGACAGCTTCACCACGCCGGGGAGCGTGAACTCGCCCGAGCGCTTGAGCTCCTTCTCGGCCAGCGCCGAGAGCTCTTCGAACCAGTCACGCACTTCTGTGCGCTTCACCTCGAACTTGTCAGCGAAGAACGCAAAGAGCGCCGACTTGGTCATCTTCTGGGCCTGGGCCATCCGCTTGTCTCCCTAATCTCAAACGCGCGCGTAGTCTGGAAGCGTGCCTCGAATTCGTGGCGCGCGTGTCACGATCTCAGGCCAAAACGCAGTGCGAGTCATGCTAGCGACATGCCTCACGCAAGTCAATTCGTTGCAATCGACGGCAAACGCCCGGAACGACCGGTGTACACTCGCGCATGGCCAGTGCCGGCATCGAGACCTTTGCCAATCCCCGTCCCGGACGCTCTTACGAGATCGACACGCGGTGCCCTGAATTCACCTCGATGTGCCCCGTCACGGGTCTCCCCGACTTCGGCGAGATCCGCGTCACGTACGTGCCGGACGCCACGTGCATCGAGCTCAAGTCACTCAAGTACTACCTGCTGGCATATCGCAACAAGGGTGTGTTCTACGAGGCGCTGACCAACCAGATCCTCGACGACCTCGTTGCGGCATGCGCCCCGATCCGCATGACCGTCGTCGGCGACTTCACGCCCCGCGGCGGCATCCGCACCTCGGTCACCGCGACGTACGAGAGATCGGCGTAAGTTCACGGCTACGGCTTGCGGGCGCGCAACGGCTCACGACGTGAGACGTCGGCGGGCAATACCGGTTGCCGGTTGCCGGCATCTCGCTTGCACTGTCATCTCGCACGTCTCGTGCGATCGTCGTGATTTCGGCCTGAAATCTCGCGATCGCGCGCTGGCGATTGCAGGATGTGCGATCTCGTGCATCCGGGAGATGGCAGATGCTGCACACGGCGACAGCGTCACGGGAATCGACCGTCGACTCGCGCGTCCCGGCGCGCGTGTGGTGCCGGGCACGCAGGTGGCGCGTCCTCGATCGATCGGACCGTGACGGCCACGTTTCGTGGCGGCTCGCGCAGGATGCCGAGCTGCCACGACTCATCGCGTCGCCGCCCGATGAGGTGACGCCGGATCGCATCGCGCTGCGTCGGGTCTCGCGCCGCACGTGGATGCGCCTCGCGCTCGAGGGCGCACGAGAGCCTCCGTCGTGGTGGCCGGCGCGTGCGGCGCGGCTGCCACTCACGCATCTCCCCTGGCAGTACGTGCCGAGCATCATGGTGCTCTCCGGCCACCATCGACGCGTGCTGCTCGCCGATGACGTCGGCATGGGCAAGACGGTGCAGGCCGCCCTCTTGCTGCACGAGATCCACGCGCGCGAGCCAGGCGCGGTCACGCTCATCGTCTGTCCGGCGAGCCTTGTCGCGCAGTGGACGGCTGCGCTGCAGCTTCGGGCGCGCATCCACGCGTCGGTGCTCGATGCCGCAGCCCTCCGCATCGAAGCCGCCCTCCCGCGCCGCTCCGTCGACGCCTCGCGCGCGGGCGCGTGCTGGCTCGTGTCGATCGACCTGCTGCGGCAGCCAGACGTGATCGACCTGCTGGGCCGCACGCGCTGGACGCTGCTGGTGGTTGACGAGGCACACGCCTGCGCACCCGGCACCGCGCGCCTCACCGCCGTGTCTCGCGTGGCGATGTCGAGCGCGCGCGTCCTTCTGCTCACCGCCACGCCAACCGCCGCTGGCACCTCGGGCGCCATCTGCCTGCGCACGATCGGAGCGAGGCCTGGCGAGACACCCATGGCCGTCGTCCGACGCGATGCCTCACTCATGGGCCGCGCGCCCAGGCGCGCGCACTTCCTGCGCGTGCGACTGGAGACGTCGCATCGCGCGCTGTGCTCGACACTCGACGAGTACGTCGCTCGCGCACGCCGCGAGTCCGACGCGGCTGGCCTGCTGCCCGCGTTGGTGCTGAGACGCCGCGCCTCGTCGTGTCCCGCCGCCCTCGTGCGTTCGCTCGAACGCCGGCTGCTCGTGCTGGGCCAGGATGTGCCGGCCGAGCCGAGGCTCATCGGTCTCTTCGACCAGACGGAGGACGACAGAGACGATGAACTGATGAGACGACGGGCGTGGGAGGACGTGGGTGCGGAGCGGGATGCCCTTGCGTCACTGCTGGGTGCCGCGCGCGCACTCCCGCCTGCCGGTCGCAAGCTCGAGACCGTCGCTCGCCTCGTGAGACGCTGTCGCGAGCCGGTCGTGATCTTCACGTCGTACGTCGACACGTTGCGCGCGCTGCGCACGCGGCTGTCGGCGCACGACCCGATCGTGATTCATGGCGGATTGCCCGACGCGCTGCGGTCCGAGGCGATCGCGGCGTTCGTCGAGGGACGCGCACGCGTGCTCGTCACCACCGATGCGTCGGCGGAAGGCCTCAATCTCCACGAGACGTGCCGGTTCGTCGTCCATGCGGAGATGCCACCGTCGCGGCGCGCGTTCGAGCAGCGCACGGGCCGCGTGGATCGCTACGGGCAGACGCGTCGCGTCCACACCGTCGTGATGACCGGCGACACGGCCGAAGACGTGCAGGCACTGGATCGACTCAGGATCCGCGCCGAGAGCGACAACTCGTGGCTGGAAACGCACACGGCGTTCCGGTGCAGGAGAACGGCCGTTGCCGCCGCCGCACTTGAGCGCGGACTGGCGTCGAGTGCACCGCGTACGCACGTGGCGGTGTGCGCCCTGCGTCGGCGTCGGTGGCAGCGCACCATCACACGACTGGGGCTCGAGGAAGACACGACGACCGTCTGTGCCGGCGTGCTGCAGGTGTCCGGCGAGGCGGAATTATCGACGTCGCGCATACCCGTACTGGTATTCACCGGGCAGCAGACACCACCGCACCTTCACGATGACGGGCCGGACAAGCCCGGCCCCTACGGGCTCTTGTTGGTGCGGGCGAAACGCCTTGCGCGGCGTGTAAGCGAATGGGAACGCGATGCAGACTCATCGGCGCACGCATCGGCGGCGCGCGACGGGGACGGGCTGTTCGCCGACGCGATGGCCGGGCGAGACGTCGAGTCCGTCGCGCCCGTGAGAGACACGCTGTCGGCGAGTGTCGTGTCGTCCGCCGTGCTGGTGCGACGCGACGTGCCCATGGACGTCGACGCGATTTCGTCTGCAGGGACGTCGGCCGCCCGCGCGGCGGCACAACGGCGATGAGCGCGTCGTGGTTGACGGGCGGGTGCGTCTGGTCGCGCGTGATGGAGCGCCATCTCTCGGCCTCGCTCATGCACGCTGCACACGAAGAGGCGGCCACGCGCGCGATGCACCGGTGTGCGCGGACGTGGCGCACGGCTGCGGAACTGCTGGGTCCGGCGAGCGGGGCAACGGCTGTCTGGTGGCACCTCGTCCGGCCCTGCGCAGAGGCACTTGGATGGGCGCCCGGCGACGACGTCCCTGTCATCGTCGGCGGCATCCCGATGCGCGAGGCGTCCGCGTCGCTGGGCGCACTCCGCCAGACGATCCTGAGCATGCCGTGGGGGATGGGGCACGAGGGGCTCCAGCGTGCCGCCACGCGAGTGGGGGCGGAGCGGGGCACGCCGTGGGTCGCCGTCTGCAACGGCCTCACGTGGCGGTGGTACGACGCCACACGTCCGTTCACGCGCGTACACATCGGCGTCGACCTCACGCACGCCGCGATCGACGCGCGCGTATGGCAGGCGCTCTGGCTCATGGCCCAGCCGGGCGCAGCGGATCGCACGACCCGTTCGGGCGGCGGTTCGCTCATCGAGCGCCTGATCGCATCGAGCACACACGAACGCACCGGCAGCACGAAGGCACTTCGCGACGGCGTGCTCGACACGCTTGCGCAGCTCGACCGCCACGCGGCTGGCGATCGCGACGCGCACGTGACGCTCGTGTTCCAGTGGCTCTTCCTGCTGTTCGCCGAGTCGCGTGCGCTCGCTCCCTTGTGGCATCCCGCATACAGACGCAGCTATTCGATCGCGACGCTGGCACGCGAGTGTCGCGCCCGGCGCCGCACGCCGACGGGAGTCCACGAGAGTCTCGTCGCCATCGGACGGGCTGGCAGAGACGGTATGCAGCTCGGCGGCGCGAGACTCGGCGCGCTGAACGGTCCGCTCTTCGCGGGCACGCTCGTCGCCAGGCGCGGGTCGCGCATCTCCGACGAGATTCTCGGAGCGATGCTGACGTCGCTCACGTGCGCACCAGGCAGCGGCGACGCGTTCGACTTCGCGCAACTCGGCGTTGACCAGCTCGGTACACTGTACGAACGGCTGCTGTCTCCGGCATCCGTGGCCAACGGCCCGGAGCTCCTGCGCAAGCGGACGGGCGCGTTCTACACGCCGCCGGAGATGGCCGACACCGTCGTGGAACGGACGCTCGATCCGCTGGTGCGATCGGCCAGCGCGGAACAGGTCCTCGGGCTCCGCATCCTCGATCCCGCGATGGGCAGCGGTGCGCTGCTGGCCGCCGCGCATCGCTATCTCGTATCGGCGGTCGAAGCGGCGTGGGTCCGCGAGGGTCGTGGAGGGCCGCTCGACGTCCCGCGCGACGAACGCGAGTCGCTGCCCCGGCGCGTGGCGGAGCAATGCCTCTACGGCGTCGACATCGACGCTCGCGCGGTGCAGGTGGCGCGTCTCTCGCTCTGGCTGCAGTCGTTGGCGCCAGACCGTCCACTCACGTGGCTTGACGCGCACCTCTGCGTCGGCAACAGTCTCGCGGGCGTCTCTCCGGCGACACTCCTTGCAAGGCCTCCGGCGGCAGCGCGTACGCCACTGCGCAGCAGCCAGTCGCAGCTCACGTTGTTCGATATCGAGCACTGGCACCACGAAGCCGATGAGGTCGGGCCGTTGCTCGCGGCCCTTGCGGCGCGCCCCACGCTCTCGGCCGACGATGCGCACGACAAGACGCGCACGCTGCACGAGTTGCGCGGACGCGAAGGCATGTCCGCGTGGCATGCGCGAGCCGATGCATGGTGCGGCGCCGTCATGCAGGACGAGCCTCCGGCGCAGGGCGTGTGGCGAGCCGTCGATGACGCGTTGCGCGCTGGCGGACGGGCGACCACAAGAGTCGCCCCTGCCGAGGGGTGTGTAGCGGTACATGCAGAACGGTGGCGGGCTCTGGCGCGCTCGCAACAGTGTCTCCACTGGAATCTGGCGTTTCCGGAGATCTTCGAGACGGGTCGTGGCGGCTTCGATGCCGTGATCGCCAACCCGCCATGGGAGATGCTCCGCGGTGATCTCGGCACCACGGCAGATCGCGCGGAGCGGCGCGGCGACATCGCGCCGCTCATGCGCTTCGTGCGCCGCAGCGGCGTGTATCGCGACACGGGTGGTCACGTGAACAGCTATCAGCTGTTCCTCGAGCGGATGCTGCAACTGGTGCGCACCGGCGGCCGCATCGGGTGCCTGCTGCCTGGCGGCATCCTCGCCGACCACGGCGCCGCGGCGCTGCGCCGGCATCTCTTCGATCGCGCCGACATCGATCGCATCACCGTCTTCGACAACCGGGATGCGCTCTTTCCCATCCATCGCTCCATGCGCATCGTCGCGGTGACGGGACAGCGGGGATCCGCGACGACTGCCGTACTCGTCGACGAGGGCGAATCGACGTCCGGACGCCGGCGGACCTCGACGTCAGGCTCGGAACCTCGCCTGCTGTCGCGCGCGATGCTCCGGCGCGCCAGCGGTGAGTCGGAGGCGATCCCGTCAGTGCGATCCGCGGCCGAACTCGCGGTGCTCGAACGCCTGATCCAGGCACCACGTCTCGGCGGCGGGTGGCGCCTGCGGTTCGGCAGGGAATTGAACGCCACCGAGGATCGCCACCTCTTTCGCGACGGATCTGCCGGCGACGTCGACGCGCTCCACGTCGTCGACGGCAAGCACATGAAGCCGTTCACCGTTCGGCCGCCCGACACCCCCTGGATCGCGGCCGCAGACGCGAAACGCGTACTGCCCGATGCGCCGTGGGAACACTGGCGGCTTGCCTATCGCGACGTCTCCTCGGCGACCAACACGCGATCGCTGATCTGCGCGCTGCTGCCGCCGGGGTGCGTGTCGACGCACACGCTGTTCTGCCTGCGCACGCGCGCGCCGCTGTCGGTGCAGGTGTATCTCTGCGGGATGCTCAACAGCCTGGTGGCCGACTGGTTCGTGCGCCGGTTCCTCGCCTCGCACGTCACCACGCGCCTCATCGCGCACGTGCCCGTCCCGCTCGTCATCGCGCGCGACACCAGACGCCGGCGCGTCGTGCGGCTCGCGACTCGTCTTCTCCGTGCGTCAGACGATGCTGACGCGTTCATCGCGCTTCAGGCGGAGGCGGCCGGCTTGTACGGACTCGATCGCACGGCGATGACCACGGTGCTGGGCGACTTCCCGCGACTGCCGGACCAGATACGCGAAGGCGCGCTGCGGCTCATCGCTGCCAGGCCGTCCACACGGTGACGGTAAGCACCACCACGACGCCGAACGCGGCGAGCGCGAAGAACCAGTCGCGCTCGCGGGCGTACTCGACGCACGAGAGCAGCACGCGCGCCATGGGCGTGGCCATCAGGAGGACGAGTCCGGCATCGAGCAGGCGATCGGCAGCCAGCCCCGGCATGGTCATCGAGAGCAGCAAGCCGACAGCGAGCAGCGTGGTGCTCACCACCACTCCGATCCACAGCGTGCGTCCCAGCAGGCGTTCGAACTCCGTCGCGTCCGTCATGCGCGCACCAGCATCATGAGGGCCGCGAAGATGAGCACGCAGCCGAGCATGATCTTGAGGCCTGCCACTTTCGTGCGATCGGCGACCCAGAAGCCGGCGCGCGTGCCGATCATCACGCCGAGTACGGATGCCGCCGCGTATTGCGGCAGGATCTCGCCCGCCGCGTAGTAGATGGGCGCCGATGCTGCGGCGGTGACACCAATCATGAGCGAGCTCGTGGTTGCCGCCACGCGCAGAGGTACGCCGCACCACGACGTGAGGACGGGCACCTTGAGGATGCCGCCACCGATACCGAGCAGGCCCGACACGTTGCCGGCGATGAAGGACATCCCGAGGGCCAGCGGCAGGCGGCGCACGCGGTAGGGTGCCATCCGTCCGCGCTCGGTGGAGTAGAACTGGCCACCGAGCCAGCCCGTGTCGGTGTCGCCCTCTGGCAGCGCGTTGCGCTTGTTCATCTGGCTGAACATGACGCCCGCGATGCCCAGCGCGACGAGGCCGAACATGATGCGCAGCGTCCGCTGCGACAGCCAGAGCGCCGTGAGCCCACCGGCGAGGCCGCCGAGCGTCGTCGCTATCTCGAGAACGATGCCAAGGCGGAGGTTGATGGTGCCGTCACCGGCGCGCTGCGCCGAGACGACGCTCGACGTGGCGATGACGGTCATGAGCCCGATGCCTGCCGCCTGGCGGAATGGCAGGCCGAACCCGAGCGTCAGGAGCGGCACGAGGAACACCCCGCCGCCCAGCCCCAGCATGGCGCCGAACATCCCCCCGAGCGCGCCAAGCCCCATGACCATGCCGATGGTCAACAGCGTCACGTCGTGACTCACGGAAGCAATTCTGAGGACGTTGTCGGCAACAGGCAACCGGCAACGGGCAACCGGTTGGGCACCACAGTCTCCCGGGGGAAGCACGGGGAGCGCGACGACCGATCGGTTGCCGGTTGCCGGTTGCCCGTTGCCGGTCTCCCCCGTTCGTCTGCGGTGGCCGGCTCGTTGTGACAAGGGACATGCGCTCTCTCTACGCTCGCCTGCACGATCGCTACTCACCCGACCGCCGCGACGGCTTCACCAGGCGGCAGATGATGCAGGCCTCGATTGCGGCAGGGGCGGGGCTGCTCCTGAGTGGACGCGGGTTCGCGCAGCCGACGGCCAGCCGCGGACGTGTGGTCGTGATCGGTGCCGGGTTCTCCGGCCTTGCCGCGGCGTTCGAACTCGCCAGTGCCGGCCTCGACGTGACCGTCGTCGAGGCACGAGGCCGTGTCGGGGGACGCGTACTGTCCTTCCGCGATTTCGTCCCCGGCAAGGTCGTGGAGGGCGGCGGCGAGTTGATCGGCTCCAACCACGTGATGTGGCAGTCGTATGCGAAACGCTTCGGGCTCGACATGCTCGACATGACCGAGGACGAGGCGCTCGAAGCGCCGGTCCTCATCGACGGCGTGCGCGTCGCACGCGCGGAAGCCGAGGCCCTCTTCACGGAGATGGACGCCGCCTTCGGCACGATGAACGACGATGCACGGCGCGTGGCTGATGCCGACAGGCCATGGCTGGCCGACGATGCGGTGGCGCTGGATCTGAAGACGGTGGGCGACTGGGTGCGCGGGCTGCAGTGCTCTGACCTCTGCCGGCGTGCCATCGACGCGATGATCACGGCAGACAGCGGCGTGCGCACCGAGTGGCAGAGTTATCTCGGCCATCTCGCGATGGTGAAGGGCGGCGGCGTTGAAGCGTACTGGACCGACTCGGAGGTCTATCGCTGCAAGGGCGGCAATCAGCAGCTCGCCGAGAAGCTGGCCGACGCGATCGGCCGCGATCGCATCCTGCTGCGCACGCCTGTCACGCACGTACAGTTGGCATCGTCTGGCGCGCGCGTGACGCTCGCCGACAGGCGCGTGCTCGACGCCGACCAGGTGATCGTCTCCGTGCCGCCGAACACATGGAACCGCATCGCGTTCGACCCCGTGCTGCCCGCGCACATCCAGCCGCAGATCGGCTCGAACGTGAAGTTCCTGATGCGCGTGAAGGGCGAGTTCTGGACACGCGCGAAGCTGTCGCCCGACCTGCTCACCAACGGCCCGGTGCAGATGACGTGGCACCAGACCGACAACCAGCGCGGCACGGGCGCGTCGATGAACGCGTTCTCCGGAGGTCCTGCTGCGGAGGAAGTGCGCGCGTGGCCGGCGGAGGAACGGACGCGGCGCTACATGGCCGCGCTGTCGCCGGTGTACAGGAATCTGCCGGCGTCACTGGTGCAGACGCGGTTCATGGACTGGCCGGGCGATGCGTGGGCCAAGGGTGCGTATTCGTTCCCCGCGCCCGGACAGATCATGCGCATCGGCGCGACGTTATGGGACGGGATCGGCGGACGGCTGCAGTTTGCCGGAGAGCACTGCGCCTACGCGTTCGTCGGCTACATGGAAGGTGCGCTGCACTCGGGCGCGATGGCCGCGCGTCGAGTGGCGTCGAAACTCGGCGTGACGGAATCAGTCGCGTAGGCGACGGCTTACGCCTGCACGGTGCCGAGCAGTGCTTCGATTTCCTCGAGCGCCGGCACGCCGCCTATGGCGCCGGCACGCGTACAGCTCAGGCCCGCCGCGGCGTTGGCGAACCGGAGCACCTCCTCGGTCGGCCAGCCATGGAGCGTGCCGTAGATGAACCCGGCGCGGAACACGTCGCCGGCGCCGGTCGTGTCAACGGCCTGCACGCTGAACCCAGGCGAATGGACGAGGCGATCGCCATCGAGCGCGATCGCGCCTTCGGCGCCGATCGTCACGCAGAGCAGCCCGTCGTGCATCTGGCGCAGTTGCCGGAGCGCGGTGTCGATGTCGCTGGCACCCGTGAGGCCGACAGGCACGTGCTCGGCGAAGATGGGTACGGTGACGGCCTTCACGAGATCGACGGTTCGTGGTGTCAGGCGATCGATGTCACTGGTGACAACGAGCCCCGCCCGCCGCGCCATCCCGCCCGCCACGATCGCGGCCTCCTGGTCGACATCGTCCACGTGCAGCAGGCGTGCCGAGACGATCGCGTGCTCCGGGATCTCGTGTGGGCGCAGCTGGAGCTTCTCATCGCGATCCCAGAGGACGATGCGCTCGCCCGAGACCTCGTCCACCATGATCACGGCGTACTGATTGCGCGCGTCCTTGATGATCGAGTCGCTGCAGTCGACGCTGTGGTGCGCGAGTTCCTTCCTGATGCGGCGGCCGTTGTCGTCGGTTCCCGTGACGCCCACGTACTTGGCCCGCAGCCCGAACCGCGCGCAGGCCACCAGCGCCGTCGTCATCTGTCCGCCGCAACTGATCGTCTCGCGGCTGATCCGCACCTTGGAGAAGTTGCCCTGCGCCTGAGGTACAGCAGGCAACCGGTAGACGAAATCGACGGCGTTGGCCCCGAGGCCCACCACATCCCAGAGCGCATCTGACGCGGACGTAGGCACGAGGGGAGTATAGCCAACCGGCAACCGGCAACCGGCAACCGGAGACGGTGCGGATGTCAGATGGAGGCCAGGGGTTTCAACCCCTGGCTCTCGTCGAGGAGCGTGCGGACGCGGGTGGCGAGGTCGGTAGGGCTGAAGGGCTTGCGAAGCACGGATGAGGGCCGGAGGGCTCCCACCGTCGATGCGCTGCCGCGGCCGGTGAGCACGATCACCGGCAGGTCCGGCCACCGGCGGGCGATCTCGACGGGCAGGTCGAGGCCGTCAGGCGACGGGGCGACATCCGACACGACGAGCGACGGCAGCGCCTGTTCGACGTGGCGAACCACGCTGTCTGCGTCCTGGGCTTCGAGCACGCGATAGCCGTACTCGCGCAGGGACCGCGCGGCCAGTTCGCGCACGAGAGGTTCGTCGCCTGCGAGCAGCACCACCTCGTCGCCGCGCGCATGGACGTCAGGCGTGCCGTTGGCGACGCGTTGCGCGGCGGCCGGTGGAAGGCCGAGCGGGAGGCGCATCACGAACGTCGTACCGGCGCCGACGGTGCTCTCGCACACGAGAGTTCCACCCGTCTGCGTGACGATGCCGTGGGCGGCCGCGAGGTCGAGCCCACCTTCGGTGCGGGCGGTCGGGAAAAACGGCTCGAACACGCGCCGGCGATCCTCTTCACGCAGGCCGTCGCCGCTGTCCCGTACCGTCACTTCGACACTGCGCCCGGCTTCCCGCGCGTCGGCCTCGACGATCCGCGTGGCGATCCGCAGCGTGCCGCCGGACGGCATCGCGTCGCGTGCGTGGATCACGAGGTTGAGGAGCACCTGCTCGATCTGGCCGACATCGGCCACGACCCATGCCGACTCGTCGCCGGGATCGACATCCAGCGCGATCGACTCGCCGAGGACGCGCCGCAGCATCCGCGCGAGACCGCGGATGAGCGCGTTCATGTCGACCGTGTCCACCTGTAGCGCCTGCCGCTGGCCGAACGCGAGCAGCTGCCGCGTGATCTGACCCGCGCGACGGGCCGCGTTCGCGATCTCGTCGAGGTCGGCGCCGCCACGCTGACGCAGGCGCAGCAGTTCGCAGTAGCCCAGGATCACCGTGAGCAGGTTGTTGAAGTCGTGTGCCACGCCGCCCGCGAGGCGACCGATGCCCTCGAGCGTGCGCGACTCCACGAGAGCGGCGATGCGGCTGTCGTCGACCTGCGCGCGTCGGATGTCAGTGATGTCGACGGCGGCAGACAGCACGCCCGTGATTCGTCCGTGTCCGTCACGTCGCGGCGTGGCCGTCACCTCCAGCGTCCGGACACCCGCCTCCGTGGGGACGTCGACGCACACCTGCTGCGGCGTTCCACTCTCGATCGCGTCATGCTTGACCGCGCCGAGACGCTCCCCCGCCTCGCCCGGGAGCACCTCGATGTCGAGACGACCGATGCAGGCCGACGTGAAGGGCCCACCAGCCGGCCCGTCGATGATGGCCGTATAGCGGAGATAGAGGTCCTGCTCGGCGACCATGATGCGCGCGGCGCCAAGGAGGGTGCTCCACGCATCGGCGGTGGATGCGGAATCGGTGGAAGGCGGCACCGGGCCGGCGGGATCGGACATGGCGTGGCGCGGAACGCCGACGCAGGGGTCAGCGCAGCTCGACAGTACGCACCAGCGTATACCGGCCGGGCGTGCCGCCGCTACGCAGGATCCAGAGGCGGGCTGGCGCGCCGAGGGCGATGCGCGGCCCTTTTCCGTCGGCGCGGGGCTCTGGCAGGAGCACGTCGGACCCGTCTGGAGCGTCCGAGTAGGCGGGGCTCACGAACAGTCCGGTTGCGTCGATCGTCTCCAGCGCGCCGTAGACGCGCAGGTCGCCGACGTCCTGGATGCTGCCCTGCCAGTGCAGCGTCCGCCCGGTGGCCTGCTGGCGCACCACGCGCGTACCGGCCAGACCCACGTCGGCCAGGAACGGAGGAACGCCGGTCCCGGCAAGGACCGTCCCGCCCTTCACGAGGGTATGAAGCAGGCTGCCGCCGTTCTCAGGCAGCGTCTCGTACACGTCCGGATCCGCCTGAGACACCCTGTTGCTCGCCACGGCGTCGAGCGCCGTGACGAGCGCCACGAAGTTGAGCCGCACCAGCATCCGATCGGGGTCGGGGCCGGGCCACGGTCCCGTCTCGATCAGGACGACACCCGTCCCCCACTTCGTGATGTTGTCGCCGAAGGCACGCACCTCGAAGGAGTCGTCGTAGCGGCCGATGCGACCCGCGGCAAACGGCTGCAAGGCCTCGACGATCACGCTGCTCACGCGCTTGGTGAGCTGGCGACGCGCATCCGCGGAGCGCGCCTCGTCATAGGCGACGGCCAGCAACGAGATGACGGCCGGCTGCGGCGGTGTCCCCACCGACGTGCGCCAGTTCTGGTTGTGCAGGTTGAACCCGAGGACGGGCTCCACCTTGTCGCGCAGCGCCTTGAGCAGACGGCCTTCTGGCGTCTGGAGGTGCAACGCGTCGCGATTGATGTCGATGCCCTGCGCGTTGCGCCGCTGGAAGCGCTCGGCGCCGTCGGGGTTGAGCATCGGCACGACGTGGAGCGTGAGCGTGTCGAGGATCCGTGCCGGAACCGGCTCGCTGCGATGCGTCACCAGCCACTGGAGCACGTCGATCAGGGCCGATGTCGCAGTCGGCTCATCGCCGTGCATCTGCGACCAGAGCAGCACGGCGTTCGGGCCGCGCCCGATCGTGAGGTGGTGTATGGCGCGACCTTCGACCGACGTGCCGAGCACTTCGGTGGTGATGAGCCCCTGGCTCTCACGCACGAGGCGCGCGAGCTGAGGTTCGAGCAGCGCGTGCGTCAGCAGCGGCGGGATGGGGAGGTCGACGCGCTCGGCGTCCCATGTGGCACCAAGTGCCTCCGGGCGCGGTGCCGGGATCTCCTGCGACGCCACATGGCAGCCGACGACGAGCACAGACGTGATGAGCAGCGCACTCATCCGCCTGGCCGCGCGGGAAGTGAGGAAGACACGCATCGGTACGGGCCACTCCGGCCGGGTGTTCAGAAGGTGCCCGACAGGTCGGGCTTGCGGTCCACGAAACGGCGTCGTCCGTTACGGGCCCTGGTGATCTCGAAGGCGTCAAACAGCTGCCCCGTCACCGTACGCGCCTCGAACCTGAGCGATTGCGGCGTGACGTGAATCACCTGATAGAGCTGCACGTTGGTGCCCGTGCGCGTGGCCCACGTGGCGGTCCGGATCGACTCTTCCATGCGCGCGCCGCTCGCCGACACCACGTACACGGGGCCGCCGTCCTCGCGATCGGTCTCGGTCCCGAGCAGGTTCTCGCCTCGACCGTACGCGTGATCGTGCCCGGCAAGCACGAGATCCACGCCGTACTTGTCGAACAGGGGCTTCCACGCGGCGCGCAGCGCGGCGTTGTCGCGACCCGTGACGAGGGAGAACACCGGATGATGGAGCGCGACGATGGTCCAGCGGTTCTTGTTGTCCTTGAGCCGCTCTTCGAGCCAGCGCGCCTGATCCGCGTATCGCGCCTCCTCGACCGAATTCAGGACGATGACGCGCACGCCCTGATAGTCGAAGGAGTAGACGGTCTCCGAGAGCCCTTCCGGGCCGTCTTCGGGCAGGGCGAACTGCGAGCGCCACAGCGGCGCGAGCTGATGCGGCTCTTCCCTGTTCATCCGCTCGTACTCGCGGTTCCCGACGACCGGCACCTGCGTGACTGTGCCGTTGGCCCAGCCGCCGGCGTGGAACCACTCCCTCCACTGCTCGTCACTGTCGCCGACGTTGACGAGGTCGCCCGTATGGAGCACGAAGCGCGCACGCGGGGCCTCGAGCAGCGCCGCGCGCATCGTGCGCGACCACAGCGACCGCCCCTCGACTTGCGCATCGCCGAGGTAGACGAACGAGAACGCGCCCGGTTCGGCGTGCGCGGTCCTGAACTGGAACCACTCGCTCCACGTGGCGCCATCGCCCACGCGGTACGCGTAGAGGGTGTTGGGACGCAGCGCCGTGAAACGGGCCTCGTGGTAGTACACGGCCGTGCCGGAGACGAGCGTCACTGGCGTCGTCCGCGCGGGCGATCGACGGGCGAGCGCGCCGAATCCGGGGTTGGCAGTCGCCTCGGCTATCTCGGCGAACGCCTCGTCGATCGCGGCATCGGTCCGCCACGTGACGGCCTGCGATCGGGCAGGGTCGTCGCGCCACGTGAGCACCACGCGCGTCGGCCGGCGACCGGAATCGTCTGGCGCGGATGCAACCGGCGCCTGAGCGAACGCGGCGACCGGGCAGCACCCGAGGGCCAGCAGACACGACAGGACACCATGCCGGAGGCGTGACATGGGCATGCTGATGCGTACGTTCTGAGAGACCGGAACCCTGCTCAGCCAGCAGAACCGGAACGGGCGAATCCTAGCACGGAGGCCTCCACCTCGGCACTCGCGCGCCGCGTTGAGTTCTCCCCTCCCAGTGCGTTCTAATGCTCGACTGTGACCGCACCCGCATTCGTCTCCCGTCCTGCCGTCTGCCGCTGGTGGCAGCAATCGGAATCACCCCTGGCACCGCTGGACTGCGCCATCGACGCGACCCGTGTGATGGTCGAGGACCTCCCGGCATGAGCGCCATGAGCGATCGTCCCGTCAACGTCGCCGTCGTCGGCCTCGGCTTCATGGGCCTCACGCACATCAACGCCTATCGCAAGCTCTCCGGCGTGAACATCGTCGCCGTCTGTGACGCCGTGCGTCAGCCCGTGAACGGCGTGCTCGGCGGCGTGACCGGCAACGTCGCCGGTTCGGACGCCGTCGATCTCGGCCCGGACGTGCGGGCGTACACGCGCATTGAGGATCTGCTCACCGATGGTGAGGTGGACCTCGTTGACCTGTGCGTGCCGACGCCGCTGCACGTGCCGCAGACGCTGGCGGCGCTCGCGGCTGGCAAGCACGTGATCTGCGAAAAACCGCTGGCGCGGACGTCGACCGAAGCACGAGCGATCGTCGACGCGGCTGCGGCGGCGAGCACGTTCTTCATGCCCGCCATGTGCATGCGCTTCTGGCCGGGCTGGGCCTGGCTGAAGGACCTCGTTGCGCAGGAGACCTACGGTCGCGCGCTGACGGCGCGCTTCCGCCGCGTCTCCGCGCCGCCGGGCTGGAGCCGCGACACGTACTTCAAGGGCGGCGATTCAGGCGGCGCGTTGTTCGATCTGCACGTCCACGACACCGACTTCGTCCAGTTCGTGTTCGGTCGGCCGACGAAGGTGTACTCGACGGGCGTGAGCCGCTTCAGTGGCGCGATCGATCACGTCGTCACGCAGTACACCGTGCCCAACGGCGCGACGGTGTACTCGGAAGGCAGTTGGCTGATGGCCAGCGGCTTCGGCATGTCGTATACGGTGATGTTCGAGAACGCGACGATCGACTACGACAGCGCGCGCGGCGTGGATGCGCTGCTCGTCCTCGAAGCCGACAAGGAGCCGCGTGTGGTGTCTCTCGAAGGCCCCGACGGATACGTCCTCGAACTCGACCACATGCTGACGGCGATCAGGACGAGCCAGCCGACGACTGTCGTGACGGCAGCGGATGGCCTGAGTGCCGTCGAGATCTGCGAAGCCGAAGAGCGATCGGTCAAGACCGGCGACGTCGTCTCGTTGTAAGAAGCCGGGCACCGGGCAGCGGGCACCGGGTACCGCACGAGGTGCCGGTTGCCCGTGCCTACGCTCGTCGCCGTTCGAGCGTCTGTTGACGGAGGTCTGGTCAGGGGTGATGACATGAACGACACACGTCGGTTGACGGGACGCGTGATCGCGGCGGCGCGGGCCCTGGTCGGCGTCGGCGAAGCGGATTTCGCCGCCGCCTGCGGCATTTCCGTTGCGGCGCTGCGGCACATCGAGGCCAGCGGCAGCAGCTGGCTCCGGTCGGACGAGGACATCGACGCCATGTGCCGGGGCCTGGACCACTTCGGCGCGCTCGTCATCGACGAATCGGACGGCATGGGCGCCGGCGTCAGACTGAGATTCACCCGCCAGGACGTCAAGCAGATCGCCCGCCTCGAAGGCGAAGGCGGCATCGTCGGCGCCGACGACGCGCCGTAGAAGAGCGCCTCCTGCGAGCGCGGTCGGCTGCTACGATCAGCGTGCCGTGCCCATCGTCAAGATCGACCCGCGCCGCCTCCGTGGTCCTTGGGCGGAGGGGTATGTACTCGAACGCCAGCACACCTTGAGGAGCGAGTTCCTCGGGCACGACTCGTAGGGCCATGCGCAGTTCGACACAAAGCGGAGCGAGCTTGGCGAACTCGTGTTTCGCCTGAAGAACCGGAACGACAAGACGACGCTGCCCGACATCGCCGACACCGCGGCCGATTTCGTCGGGAAGCGAAAACTTCAGCTCGACGCCATCGTCCCCGTGCCACCTTCTCGGCGCCGGGCGTTCCAGCCGGTTGTGGAGATCGCGAAGGCCCTTGCTGGCCGCCTCTCGATCCCGATCCTGAGAGGCGCCGCCACGAAGACCAAGGAGACGCCGCAGCTCAAGGACGTCTTCGGCTACGATGAACGCCAGAAAACTTCTGGATGGCGCGTTCGCCTTCGACCGGAAGGTCGTCGAAGGGCGCCGACTGCTCCTCGTCGATGACCTCTATCGGTCGGGCGCCACGGCCGCCGTGGTCGCTCAGGGGTTGATTGACGCAGGAGCCCCGGCTGTCTACTTTCTGGCCATCACGGAGACTCGGACCAAGGCATGACGAAAGTCTTCATCGCCGGCTCGCGCCAGATCACTCGGCTCCCCGCCGAGGTGAAGACTCGCGTCGACACGATGATTGACAAGGGCTTCCAGATCCTCGTCGGCGATGCCAACGGCGCCGACAAGGCGGTGCAGACCTACCTGGCCGAGAAGGCCTATCCACACGTCCTCGTTCACTGCATGGAGCGCCACTGTCGGAACAACGTCGGCCACTGGCCGATGCACGAAGTGTCTGCTCCGAAGGGGGCGCGCGGCTTCGATTTCTACTCGATGAAGGATCGGGTCATGGCCGACGCTGCCGAGTACGGCCTGATGCTGTGGGATGGCAAGAGCAAGGGCACGATCAACAACGTCGTGAACCTCTCCCGCGAGGGCAAGCCGGTCGTCGTGTACATCGCGCCCAGGAAGCGGTTCTTTACTGCGAAGGCGTTCGACGATGTGAGGGGCATCCTCGCGGAAGGCGAGACGGAGAGCGTCGAGCGCGTCGTGAGTGACCTGCATCTCGAAGATCTGTGCCAGCGTATTGCCGGATAGCCGGCTTGGCGTACTGCACATGAGTGAGGTCGACGATCTCGTCGAGACCGAAAGCCTGGAGGACGACGATGCATTGGAGGGTGGCGACGAAGGCGACCTCAATGCGTCACCTGACGGTTCCGTCGCCCTGGAGAAGGCTGACAGGAGTCTGTCTGAGTTCAATCGCTGGTACAAGCAAGGTCGCCTGATTGTCGACCCAGAGTGGCAGCGGAACTACGTGTGGGATCGCCCACGAGCGTCGAAGCTGATCGAGTCATTCCTTCTCGACATCCCAGTTCCAGTCGTCTACCTGAGCCGAACAAGTGCTGGCAAGTACGAGGTCATCGACGGGCTCCAGCGCCTTACCTCCGTCTTCGACTTCTTCGATGGAAAGTACGCGCTGCAGCGATTGGACGTGCGAACAGAGCTGAATTGAGCTGAATGGCAAACAGTTCCAGGACCTGCCGGAGCTCGATCAGCGCAAGCTCGAGGACGTCACGCTCCGCTCCTTTGAGCTCACGCATGGTTCACGCGACATCCAGTTCATCGTCTTTGAGCGATTGAACACGGGCGGCGTCAAGCTCAATGACATGGAGATCAGGAACTGTCTGGAGCGCGGAACTGGCTTCCTGACCCCAGATCGACCATTTTGGTGACGTCAACAAGATGGTCGGCAATGCGGTGTCCGGAGACTTCGCATGCGGTCTTGGCCTTGACGAGAACCTGGCCGAGGTCGCTGCGCGGCGCGTGGACGCGGTAGGCTGTAGCCCGTGCCTACGCTCACCGATCTCCAGACGCCGTTCATCGCGATCGACGCCCCGGCCATGGCGCGCAACATCGGCCGGATGGCTGAGGCTGCCGCCGCAGGTGGGAAACGCCTCCGTCCGCATGGCAAGACGCACAAGAGCGGGTGGATCGCGCGCCAGCAGATCGCGGCAGGTGCCGTGGGCCTCACGTGCGCCAAGCCCGCCGAGGCGGAAGTCTTCGCCGACGCGGGCGTCGAGGATCTCCGCATCGCGTATCCGGTCTCGCCCACGTACGCGGCGCGCGTGCTCGCGTTGATGGATCGCGTGCGCCTCTCGATCGTCGTCGACGATCTGGGAGTAGCGCAGGCATGGTCCGACGTGATGCAGCGAGCGGGCCGGCGACTGCCGGTCCTCGTGAAGATCGACGTGGGCACGCATCGGTGCGGAGTGGATCCGCGTGATCGCGATGCCGTGGCGTTCGTCACGGCGGTGAGCCGGATGCCTGGCGTCGATCTGCGGGGACTGCTCAGCCACGCGGGCCACTCGTACGCCGCGACGTCGGCCGAGGACATGCGACGTATCGCCGGCGAGGAGGTCGCACTGCTGACCGAGATCCGCAGCGGCGTCGAAGCGCAGGGTGTCGAGGTCGCGGAGATCAGCGTGGGCTCCACGCCGCAGGCACTGGTGAGCGCGACGCTCGACGGCATCACCGAGTTGCGACCCGGCAACTACGTCTTCCACGACCGCACGCAGGTGGGACTCGGCGTGGTCGGGTGGTCGGGGTGCGCGCTGCGCGCGATGGCGTCAGTCGTGTCGTGCCCGTCGGCGGATCGCCTCGTGCTCGACGCGGGCAGCAAGGTCCTGAGTTCGGATGCCGCGCGCGGTTACTCGGGCGCCGCACAGGGGTTCGGCGTGGTGCTCGGCCCCGACGGTACGCCCGACGAGCATCTCCTCATCGAACGGCTGTCGGAAGAGCACGCCGTGGTCCGCGTGTCGGGCACGCCGCGCCTCCGCATCGGCGATCGCGTCACCATCATCCCCAACCACGCCTGCGTCGTCGCCAACCTCTCGAACCGGTACGTCGTCACCGACGGCGATCAGGTGATCGATCAACCAGTGGTCGACGCGAGAGGACGCGTGAACTGAGGGGACCGACTGCGCTACGAAATCGGGAAGATCGTTTCGACGTCGTCGGCGGGACGGGGAATGACGTGAACGCCGACCAGCTCGCCTACGCGGCGGGCGGCGGCGGCACCTGCGTCCGTGGCGGCTTTCACGGCGGCGACGTCGCCACGGACGATGGCCGTGACCAGGCCCGCGTCGACCTTCTGCCAGCTCACCAAAGTGACATTGGCCGTCTTCAGCATGGCGTCGGTGGCCTCGACCATGCCCACGAGCCCACGTGTCTCGATCATCCCGAGCGCGTCGCCCACCTCACGCGGTGCCTGTGCCATGGAGCGGAAGTCTAGCATTCCCCGGCAACCGGCAACGGGCAACCGGGCGGGCCCGCGGCACTTTCCCTGGCGCCGGGCACTGGGCATCGGTGGCCAGCACCTCACCACGTAGCCGCAGGCCTTCCGCCTTCGCTGAGGCTACGGCGCGGTAGGGCGGGCTCCTCACCACGTGTGGCAGCCGGATTCAGTCCGGCGGTCAGGCGCAGCGCTCTCGTCAGAGACCGAATCGCGCTGGTGACACGGCCGGCGGGACGACGGTGTCAGGGTTGGCGACGATGTCGGCGACGAGATCGGCTGTCAGTGGGGCGAGCAGGGCGCCGTTGCGGAAATGCCCCGTTGCATGGATGACGCCGGGGAGCCGTTGCGCGGGACCGATGATCGGCAACCCGTCTGGCGAGCCGGGGCGCAGCCCCACGCGTACTTCGCTGAACGCGCCGTCGGCGAGCGCGGGCACGAGTGCCTGCGCGGCCATGCAAAGGTGCAGGACGCCGGCAACCGTCGCCCGCGAATCGAACCCGGCCTCTTCCTCGGTGGCACCGACGAGCACCTCGTCCGCCCACGGCACCATGTAGCAGGACGGTCCCCACAGCACGCGGCGGAGCCCGCCGTCGGGCATCTGCAGCCGCAGCAGTTGCCCCCTCACGGGATGCGCGGGGATTGGTGGATGTCCCTCGACGGCGAGCGACATCGACCACGCGCCGGCCGTCACGATGAGGCGCGGGGCGTAGAGCGTGTGCGCGTGCGTCCGCACTTCGACGAGATGACCCGCCTGACGCACCTGCTCGACGCGCTCCGAGTGACTGAAGCGAACGCCAAGACGCGTGCTCGCGTGGCGCAGGGCATCGACGAGATCGCGGATGCGCACGGCGCCGTGCTCCATGATCAGGAGCCCCGCGAGCATTGGCGCCACGTCGGGCTCCAGTTCCGATACGGCAGCCTCGCCATCGACGAACTGACACGGCACACCCACGGCATCGAGACGGGTGGCAAGGCTGGCCAGCGCCGCCGCGCCATCTTCCGTGCCCGTCACCTGCAGCGTGCCGTTGCGAACGTAGGGCACGTCGATGCCGGAGTCGTTGCGGACACGCTGGATGAAGGCGTCGTAACGCGACAGACTGTCGGCGCCGATCCGCTGGAGCGTCGGGTTGTGCAGCCCCTCGATGTGCGGACACAGCATGCCGCCCGACGCCTGCGACGCACCGCCGCCGGGCGCGCTGGCGTCGAGTACAAGAACGGATGCCCCGTGACGTCCGAGGGCATGCGCGACGGCACACCCGATCAGCCCGCCACCAACGACGATGACATCCGCGTGCGAAGTCACAGCAGCAAGTTTACCGGCAACTTCCTACCGTGTCAGATTCCTGAACTGCACCTGCGCGCGGTAGTCGGACTGGAGGCTTCCGCCCGACGCGGGAGCGCGGTCGACGAGCCACTGGTAGGTGCCGTTGAGCGAGCCCGGCGTGACGTCGATGCCGGCGCGCAGGCTGGCGACCTCGACGCGCAGGGTCGGCGTCGTGGCCGGGACGTCGAGGCGGCCCGCCAAGGCGAGCTGGTCGTCTGTCTGCACCTGTCCGACGAGGGGAACCTGCACCGATGGCTCGGCCGAGTCGACGAGGGTGGCCGTCACCTGATCGCCGATCTGTTCGACGCGCAGCGTGACAGTGCCTGTCGTCGACGCGCCGGAGACGCACGGCGGCGACGTCGACCCCGTGGCGCACGTGAGCTGCAGGCGATTCAGGCCGCCAGTCCACGTCCCCTGATAGTTCGAAGCGACACGCAAGGAGAGGCTTCCTGATGCACCACCGCTGGTAGCCGTGATCGTGGCAGCTCCCGCACGGCCGGCCGTGGCGAGACCCGACGCACTCACCGATACCACGCTGTTGTCGGAGCTCGTCCACGTGACGGGTGACGTCGACACCCCGCTGACGGTGAGCGTCTGCGTATCACCGGCGCGCAGGACGATGCGCGGCGCGGTGATCTGGAGCGACCCGCTCGGCGACGTGGGCGTGCTGGAGGAGCTGTCGCACCCGGCCAGCAGGAAGGCGAACACCATGAACGCGGCGGCGGAGAAGCGAGACGTCACGCCGCGACTGTAGCAAGATGAACGGGTCTTCGAAAGTCATGCGACTCGTCCGCTCACTCGTTTCGCGCGCGCCGATCGACGCGGAGATCCGCGCCGCCCGCTATCCGAATCACGATCCGGCGCGATGGGCACTGCCGCTCGTCGACGCACTCGATCGTCTGGCCACGGGATGGCAGGTGGTCGAGCTCGACGAGGCGACGTTCGCGGCGCTCTGGCTGCCTGCTCACGAAGGTGAGCCCTGTCACGGCGACAGCATGCGGCTCGGCGATGATCCGGCAGGCCAACCCGTGCGGAGCGCGATCGAGTGGCTGGACGTGCATCGCGATGCGTACGCGTCGGCCAATCCATCGTGCTGGGGACGGATCACGCACGCCGCGACTGCCTCGTCAGCAGCCCCCATCGTCGTATCGCCCGTGAACGTGGGCGATCGCGTCATGCCGCCGCATGCCGCGTTGGTCGTCGTCGACGGCCTGCACCGCGCGGTCGGCTACGCACTCGCCGGTCGTCGCACGTGCCTCGCCTATGTGCCGATGGTGGAAGGGGAGTAGTGCCGGGAATGCCGCGATGCCGAATGCCGTCCCCACGGCGTAGGGACCGGCGGGCGACGATCACCCCACGGAGGTGTAGCCGCCGGATTCATGCGGCGAACGGGGATCGCGCGGGCCGGACACGTCCGGCCCCTACAGCGAGGTGGTGGGCCGGCGGCTATTTGCGCGGGCGGGCAGGTTTCTCGCCCGGAGAGGCTGCCCTGGGAGGGTTCGGCGTGATCCACGTTGCCGGTGGCACGCCGCGACGGACCTGGCCAGACGAGGTGACGTTGCGCCCGTCGTTCTGACGCGTCGTCCACGTGGCCGGCGGCGGCTCATTGGCCTTGTCATGGCGACCCCGGTCCACGCGACCCGAGGAGCGGTCGTCGTCGCGCCGCTCACCGCGATGACGCACGCGACGATCCCCACGTTCGCCATGGTCGGGGACGGCGGTCGGCACGATCACGATCGACGGAACGACGTAGGTCACGACCTCCTGCTGCTGCACCACGACTGATGGCGGCTCATCCTGCTCGACGAACACCTCCGCCTCATCGTCCGCGTAGGTATCGACGGACGTGGCATGCCGTGTCCTCATCCGCACCATCAGCGCAATCACGCGCTCGGGGATGCCCTCGGCCTTCAGTTCCTGGATGTCAACCAGGTCCAGCGTGAACGGCCCGCCATCGGTCTCGATGAGCGCGATGAGCACCTCCTCGCCAAGCCCGGACCTGTGCAGTTCCATGATGTCGCGCACGGTGAGGTCGCCTGCGAACGACAGGCTGGCAGACAGGAGCAGGCCGCCGAACGTGAGTCCAAGGATGCGTGTCATGGCTTTCTCTCGACGGCCGGCGACGGTCCTGGGCCGTCAACAAGGACTGCAGGGGCCGGACTTGTCCGGCACGCATGCTGAGATCCGGTGCCCGGTGCCCGGTCTATGTGCAAGATGCGTCCCGCCCCGTGATGTCCCCGTTGGGATGCAGTCGCTGTCCTGTGCAGGCGTCGGCGTGGACGGCGGCATCGCGTAAGTGCCCGTCGGGCGCAGGTTGGCCTCAGGCATGAGGTTTGCGCTACCGTGCACTGCGCCGGACGATCCGGCCAGAGTCACGAACATGGACCAGCGCGCCCTCCCCGCCTCGGCTCTCGTGCTCGGCTGCCTCGCTGCCGCCGGGATCGGCGGCTACGTGGCCGTGCGACAAGTGACCCCCGCCGGCGCGAGCGCGCCCGCCGGCACGACGCGCGAGGCACCGGAGCGCGCGTCTGCAGCAGTCGATCCAGCCACTCCGAACGCGTCGGAACCTCGCGCTGCGCAGGTCACTGCGTCGGAGGCCATCGCACCCGTGGGCAAGGCGCCTGACCGGCCGACGCCAGTCGCTGCGGTCACTTTCCAGACGCCAACGCCGCCAGTCGCCCCTCCCCCGATGGACGTACCGCGCAGCACGCCGCCAGTCGTCGCACCGTCGGCGCTTCCCGGGGTGTCGGCGCCGCCGCAGGCTGAACACGCGGCCGACGCGGAGCGGAGCGGCGGTACCGAATCGATCGACGAGTCGCCCATTCCCTCGTCGGTGCCAGTCGCCGAAGCCACGAGGGCTCCGGAGCCCGTACGGCAGTACGAGCCGATTACGATTCCCGCCAACGCCGTGATCGGCATTCAGATGGAGCAGACGGTCTCGACCGAGTCGGCTCGCGTCGAAGACCGCGTGCGGGCGCGCGTCACGCGCGACCTGGTCGTCGCTGGCGACGTGGTGGTACCCAGGGGCGCACGCCTCATCGGCCACGTCGTGCTCGTTGAAGAGGGCGGGCGCGTGAAGGAACGCGCACGGCTCGGGCTCCGATTCCATACCCTCGTACTGCTCGACGGCACCGAGGTCGCGATGCCGACGGAGATCGTCTACCGCGATGGCGATTCACCCACGGGCCGCAGCGCGAAGAAGATCGGCGGCGCGGCCATCGGAGGCGCGGTGCTCGGCGCCATCCTCGGCGGCGGCAAGGGCGCCGCGATCGGCGCGGCGACGGGCGCGGGCAGCGGTGCGGGCTGGGCGATGACAGACGACCGCCAGCCTGCGGTGATTCGTGCCGGGCAGTCGCTCACCGTCCGCCTTGCCGACTCCGTGACCACGCACGTCGAGCGCTGACAGCGGCGCTATACTGCGGGGCATGACTGCCGGCATCGTGAACTTCACTCGAGTGGACGCGACAGTGGCCTGCGCCGGCGACACGCCGAAGGAGGCGATTGCCACGCTCCCTGGCATGGGCTTCGTCTCCGTCATCAACCTGCGGCTGGCTCAGGAACCAGGCGTGGCAGACGAGGCTCAGGCGGCGCACGACGCCGGACTCGGATACTTCCATCTCCCGATGGACCCGAATGCGCCGACCTTCGAAACCGCGGAGCAATTCCTTGCCATCGTCGAAGACACGGCCAACCAGCCCGTGTACATCCATTGCGCGTCGGCCAACCGCGTGGGCGCCGTGTGGGTCATCAAACGCGTGGTGCAGGACGGCTGGTCGCGTGAGGACGCCATCGCCGAAGGTCAGCGTATCGGCCTCAAGAGTCCCGTGATGCTGGACTTCGTGCAGCGCTTCCTCGATGCACGAGCCTGACCCGGGCCCGCGGCACGCGTTTCCCGACATCCCGCGTACGGCGGGCCCGCTGGGCGACATGCCCGCCGACGAATTCCGCGCGGCGGGCCACGCGCTCGTCGAGTGGATCGCCGATTACCTCCAGCACGCCGAGCGATACCCGGTGATGGCGCAGGTCGAACCCGGCGCCATCGCGCGCAGCGTGCCGTCCGCGGCACCCGATCACGGCGAGTCGATCGGCGCGATCCTCGCCGACATCGATCGCGTGATCGTTCCCGGCCTCACGCACTGGAACAGCCCCACGTTCTTCGCGTACTTCTCGATCTGCGCCAGCGGCCCAGGCGTGCTCGCCGACTTCCTCTCGGCGGCGCTCAATCAACAGGCGATGCTGTGGCGCACGTCGCCCGTTGCGACCGAGCTCGAAGCCGTCACGCTCGGCTGGCTGCGCCAGTTGATGGGCCTGCCCGCACCGTTTGAGGGCGTCATCTACGACACGGCGTCGATCTCCACGCTGCACGCACTTGCCGCGGCGCGTGAACGCGCGCTGCGCGGCGTCCGCCGCACGGGCCTGGCTGGCCGCGACGATGCGCGGGGGCTGCGTGTGTACTGTTCCGATCAGGCTCACTCCTCCGTCGAGAAGGCCGTCATCCTGCTCGGCCTCGGTCACGAGGCCGTCGTCAAGATCGCGTCCGACGAGGCGTTCCGCATGGACGTCGACGCGCTCGACGCGGCGATCGCGGCCGATCGCGAGGGGGGACGGCATCCACTAGCCGTCGTGGCCACCACAGGCACGACGTCGACGACGAGCGTGGACCCCGTGCCGGCGATCGCCGACATCTGCGCGCGCGAAGGCGTGTGGCTGCACGTCGACGCGGCATACGGCGGTGCGGCAGCCCTCGTCCCGGACATGGCCTGGGTGCTCGCTGGCGCCGACCGCGCGGATTCGCTCGTCGTCAACCCACACAAGTGGATGCTGACGCCATTCGACCTGAGCGTGCTCTTCTGTCGCGACATGGACGCGCTCCGCGAGGCGTTCGCGGTGGTGCCCGAGTACCTGAAGACGAGCGAGGCGCCAGAAGTGCGCAACCTGATGGACACCGGCGTGCAGCTCGGCCGGCGATTCAGGGCGTTGAAGCTGTGGTTCGTGCTGCGGTACTTCGGGGCGGAGGGGATGCGGTCGCGTATCGCCGAGCACCTGCGGCTCGCCCGCATCTTCGCCGGATGGGTGGATGCCGATCCCGCGTTCGAACGGCTGGCACCCGTACCGATGAGCGTCGTGTGCTTCCGCGCGAGACCAGCCGCGCTGGCCGGTGACGGGGCCGCGCTGGATGTCCTCAATGAACGCGTACTGAATGAATTGAATGCAGACGGGCAGATTTTCCTCTCGCACACCAGGCTTCGCGGCGCGTACGCCCTGCGCCTGGCCGTAGGCCATGCCCGCACCACCGAGGCCCATCTTTCGATGGCGTGGGACCTTATCCGCGCGCACGCCGCGCGCTCGTGAGGCTCGGCCGTACGGCCGGCACACGTTTTGCGATGGAGACGAGTCGATGCGACGTGTCCTGACCCTCGTGGTCGGCACTCTGCTGTGCGTGGCGATGCCGCGCGCCGCGGCGGCCGACATCCTGCTGACGCCGTTTGCCGGCGTGAGCTTCGTCGACGAGAACACGAAGAAGATGACGTACGGGGCGACGCTCTCGCTCGGAGGCCTGATCGGCTTCGAGGGCGAGTTGGCTCGGACGTCACTGGCCGAAGCGTCGCTGCGTGGCACGCCCATCGACCTGAACGCCCATGTGACGACAGGCATGGTGAATGTCGTCGCGCGCTTTCCCACGGGTCCGTTGCAGCCATACGCGACGGCCGGTCTCGGCGTGATCAGGGCGACGGGCAGCGCTGACGTGCCCGCGCTCGGGCCCGCACTGAGCATCAGCGGCAGGACGTTCGGCATGAACTACGGCGGCGGGCTCTACGTCTTTCCGTCGAAGTCGATCGGCATTCGCGGCGACATCCGGTACTTCAGGACCGTGGGCGACCTGACGCTGAAAGGTGCCGCGGACCTGTTCGACATCGACCTGCCGGTGCCCGACTTCGACTTCTGGCGCATCACCGGCGGCGTCACCCTCCGCTTCTGATGCCGATGCCAGCGCTCACTGTCCGGACATCCGGTGCCCGATGCCCGGTGACCGGTGCCCGATAGGAGGCTTCATTATGCGTAAGTTCATACTGACTTCTTTCATCCTCGCAACAGCGGCGGCAGCGTCCACCACGCCGACTGCGGCACAAACGACAGGCGGAATCATCACGCCGTTCATCGGCGTCACCACCAACACGCCGACCGACGAGAACCGCACCGTGTACGGCGGATCATTCGGCGTCACGGGACGCATAGTCGGCGTCGAGCTCGACCTCGGCTACGCGCCGAACTTCTTCGAGGACGAGGACGACTTCGGCGAACTCGACAGCAACGGAAACGTGACGACGGTGATGGGCAACCTGCTCGTCGGCGTACCGCTGGGCAAGGTACGCCCCTACGGGACCGTCGGCCTCGGGCTGATGCGCGCGGACCTCGGCCTGCTCGACTTCTTCGACGATCTCAGTCGCAACGACCTCGGCGTCAACTACGGCGGGGGCGTGATGGTGTTCGTGTCGGACAGGATTGCCGTCCGGGGAGATCTGCGGCAGTTCCGCAGCCTCGACAACACGGACCTCGACGACGATTTCCCGGAGCCGCGCGATTTCAGGCTCGGAGACTTCAAGTTCTGGCGCGCGACGGCAGGAGTGACGTTCCGCTTCTAGAATGGGCGCGTGCCTCTGCCGCGACGCATCACCGACATCCAGCCGCCGGTCATCCCCATCCTCGGCGACTGGATTCGCAGCAATCCCGGCACGATCTCGCTCGGGCAGGGGATCGTGTCGTATGGCCCGCCGCCAGACGTGGCGGCGGCGCTACAGACCTTCGGCGGATCCGTGGCGGACCATCGCTACGGTCCCGTCGAGGGCCAGCCAGACCTCCTCGCGATCCTGCAGGACAAGCTGACGCGCGAGAACGGCATCCACCTCGATCGGCGGCGCGTGGTCGTGACCGCCGGGGGCAACATGGCGTTCCTCAACGCCGTGCTCGCGATCACCGATCCCGGCGACGAGGTCATCCTGCCGGTACCGTTCTACTTCAATCACGAGATGGCGCTGACGATGATCGGCTGTCGCGCCGTGCCGGTTCGCACCGACGCGAACTATCAGCTCGCTCTCGACGCGATTGGGGACGCCATCACCTCGCGTACCCGCGCCATCGTCACCGTCTCGCCGAACAACCCGACGGGCGCCGTCTATCCCGAACACGCGCTGCGGGCCGTGAATGCCTTGTGCGCGCGGCACGGTCTGTTCCACATCAGCGATGAGGCATACGAGTACTTCACGTTCGGCGACGCGCGGCACTGTTCACCGGCGTCTGCCGCCGGCAGTCGTGCGCACACGATCGCGCTGTTCTCGCTCTCGAAGGCATATGGCTTCGCGAGCTGGCGCGTCGGGTACATGGTGGTGCCGGAGGAACTGTTCGACGCCGTCAACAAGGTGCAGGACACGAACCTGATCTGCCCGCCGCTGGTGTGTCAGGCAGGCGCCGCCGCGGCGCTGCGCGTGGGACGCGCGTACTGCGTGCCGAAGGTCGCCGACCTCGACGTCGTTCGCAGCGAGGTCCACGCAACGCTGGCAGGCCTCGGTGATCTCGTCGAGGCACCGCCGACAGATGGTGCGTTCTACGTGCTGCTGCGCGTCAACACGACGCTCGACGCCTTCACGCTGACGCGGCGGCTGATCGAGCGGCACCGCGTGGCCGTCGTGCCAGGCAGCGCGTTCGGCCTCACCGACACGTGCGCGCTGCGCATCTCGTTCGGCGCCCTCGATCGCGACACGGTCGCCGCCGGCATGGCGCGCCTGGTCGACGGCCTCCGCGCGGAGATCGCATCGTGACGTTGGGGACGGACAGAGAGGTGTAGCCAACGGACTGTGTCCGGCGGACCAGGATCGCTGACTGCCGGACGAGTCCGGCAGCTACGCCGTGCGCGTCGCGCTGTCGTCCTGGAACATCTGCCACGCGTGGACGACGGCGCGAAAACGCCGGGTGCGATCGTCGCTGGTGCGGGTATCGCGTGCGACGTGACGATCGGGGTGCGTCTCGAACACGAGTTGCCTGTAGGCGCTGCGGACGTCCGCGTCCGAGGCTCCTGCCGCGATTGACGCACCGAGACGGTTCAGAAGCTGGATCGCAATCCGCTCCCGCGCGCTGCGCCTGACGATGCGCACGGGACGCGCCTGACGCGACGACGATGACGCCTGCGCGCCGCATCGCGATGACGCCGGCGGCGCCTCCACGGGGATCCCCGCCGCCGCAGGCGCTGCAGACGCCGGTTGCGGATAGCGCTGGTGGAGGACTGTCGCCGACGCCACGCGAAGCGGCTCGAGGCGATGGACCCAGGACGGACTTGCGATGCGCGGCTCGCTCAGCCTGCCGAGCACCACCGGAGGCGGCGCGTCAGCCAGCTTTCTGAGCAGCACGTCGGCGAACCCGAGCCGAGCTCCCATGGAGAGGAGATCGGCGCCGGCCGCCGCCGCTTGAATGACATGCCAGGCAACGGGCAACGGGCACCCCGACAACCGGACACCGGTCCGGATGGAGGCCAGGGGTTTCAACCCCTGCGCAGACGGGTACAGGGGCACCCCTTGTGGGTGCCGTTCCGAAGGTCCACGACCGTGTGATCTAGACTGCCGCATGCGTCTGTTCCCGATTTTCGCGACGGCCGCCTGTTGTCTGCTGGTCCTGGCGATGCCGGCATCCGCCGGCGCGCAGGCGCCGGTGCCGCCCGTGCCTTCCGTCGCGCAACTCCAGTGGCAGCGGATGGAGTTCACGGCGTTCGTCCACTTCGGCCCCAACGCCTTCACCGGCGTCGAGTGGGGCTCGGGGCGCGAGCAGCCCACCGTCTTCAACCCGACAGCGCTCGACGCCCGGCAGTGGGCGCGCACCTTCAAGGCCGCAGGCATGAAGGGCGTGATCGTGACGGCGAAGCATCACGACGGGTTCTGCCTGTGGCCCACGAAGGAGTCGACGCACACGGTGGCCGCGAGTCCGTGGCGCGACGGCAAGGGCGACCTGCTCCGCGAGTTGTCCGATGCGGCGCGCGCCGAAGGCCTGAAGTTCGGCGTGTACCTCTCGCCGTGGGATCGCAATCACCCGACATACGGCACGCCGGAATACAACGACGTCTTCGTGCGCATGCTCGAAGACGTGCTGTCCAACTACGGCGAGATCTTCGAGGTGTGGTTCGACGGCGCCAACGGTGAAGGTCCCAACGGCAAGCGTCAGGTGTACGATTGGCCGCGCTTCCACGCCGTGGTGCGGCGCCTGCAGCCGAACGCGGTGATCTTCAGCGACGCCGGACCCGACGTCCGGTGGATCGGCAACGAGCGCGGCGAAGCGCCGCTCACCAACTGGGCGATGCTCGATCGCGATCGCTATCAGCCAGGCACGCCGCTCAGCATGGACCTGCCAGAGGGGTCGGCGCTCGGGCGGTTCTACGTGCCGGGCGAGTGCGACGTGTCGATTCGCCCGGGCTGGTTCTGGCGCGCGGCGGAGAACACGCGCGTGAAGTCACCGCGCGCGTTGCTGCGGTTGTACGAGACGTCCGTCGGACGCAACTGCACGCTGCTCCTCAACGTGCCGCCAGACGATCGCGGTCTCATCCACGACAACGACGTGAAGGCGCTCGCGGGCATGCGCGCGTTCGTCGATCGCGTGTACGGGTCGTCGCTGGTGCCATCGGGAGCCACGGCGGGGGCCTCGTCTGCGGAGCGAGGGCATGCGGCGTCGGCGGTGCTCGATGCCGATCTCGACTCGTTCTGGGCGCCGGCCGGATCGACCGAGACAGGTGCGGTGACGGTGGACCTCGGCACGCCCGTCACCTTCGATCGCGTGCGGCTGCAGGAGTACGTGGCGCAGGGACAGCGCGTCTCGCTGTTCGAGATCGAAGCCTGGCTGAACGGCGCCTGGACGCGTATCGCCAACGGCACCACCATCGGCCACACCCGCATCGTCGCCACCGACGTCACGACGACGTCACGCGTGCGGGTGACGATCCATGACGCGCGCGGCGTACCGCTCATCGCGTCGCTGTCGCTTCACGATTCCACGAAAGCCGCGCCTGCCGCGGCGGAGGCTCACTGACATGAACAGACGGCAACTCCTCCAGTCCCTGACCGTGGCACCCGTCGCGGCATCGTTGACGCCGTTGACACACGCGTCGTCGACGACGAGCGCTGCCGCGCAGGCAGGTACAGGTACCGCCGACCGGGTGATCGTCATCTCGCTCGACGGCGTGCGCACGCAGGAGATGTTCGGCGGCATCGACGTGAGCATCCTGCAGCACGTGATCGGCGAGAAGGTGAAGGCGTCCGATCACGCGCTGTACAAGACGTTCTGGCGCGAGACACGCGAGGCGCGACGCGAAGCGCTGATGCCGTTCATCTGGGGCACGTGGCTGAAGTCGCACGCGTCGATCGTCGGCGATCGCGAAGCGGGCAGCGTGATGACGCTCGGCAACACGCAACGATTCAGTTACCCGGGCTACGCGGAGCTGATGACGGGCGCGCCGCACGACGACGTCATCACCAGCAACGACAACAGGCGGTATCCCTTCGAGACGGTGCTGCAGGTCCTGCGGCGGGAACTCGGCGCCACGCGCGAGCAGGTGGCGTGCTTCGGCTCGTGGGACGTGTTCAGGTCGATCGCCTCGTCTGTCGACGATGCCGTGTTCGTGAACGCCGGGTTCCAGGCGTACGACTCGCCGGATCCGCGGCTGCAGGCGCTGAGCGCGGCGCAGTTCGAGACCGTGCCCGGCTGGAACTCGGCGCGCTACGACCACTACACGTGGCAGTTCGCGCTCGATCACCTGAAGCGGCACCAGCCGCGCGTGTTGTGGATCGGGCTCGACGAATCCGACGACTGGTCGCACGGCCGGAACTACGTGCGGTTGATCGAGTACCTGCACCGCTTCGACGGCTGGCTGGCAAAGCTGTGGGAGCAGCTGCAGACGGACCCGACGTTCAAGGGGCGGACGGCGCTGATGCTGGTGACCGACCATGGTCGCGGCAACACGACCGCCGACTGGAACAGCCACGGCAAGGACACCGAGGGCGCGCAGTACGTGTGGGCGGCGGTGTCTGCGCCGAACTGGGCGGCGCGCGGTGTGTGGGCGCCGGGACATCCGCCGGCATCGCAGAGTCAGGTCGCGGCGACGATAGCAGCGTTCATCGGGAAGAGCGCGCCCCGAGGGGCGGGCGCGCCACTGAGACCGGTGTCAAAGGGGAAAGGGTAAGGGGTAACGGACAAGGGCAGTACCAAAGGGGGAAGGGGAAAGGATCAAAGGGACGGAAAGGGGGAAGGGGAAAGGGTGCAGGCCGATCAGCTCTATGGGGGCGTGGCGAGTTCCAGGCGCTGGCGTTTCAGGTAGAGGCCCTTGCGCGTGATGCCGAGGGCTGCGGCGACGGCGACCTGGTTGTTGCCGTTGCGTTCCATCGCGCGAGTGATCGCTGCGCGTTCGATGTCGTCGTGAATCTGCTGTAGCGGACGATCGAGCCAGACGCTGCAGTACGAACGGTCACCGTGCGTCGGCGGCAGCGTCGGCGTCGACGTGCGGACGTTGGGTGCGAGGTGCGTCACGTCCACCAGTTCATCGTCTTCGCTGAGGGCGACGACGCGCTTCAGTTCGTTGGTGAGCTGCCGCACGTTGCCCGGCCATTCGTAAGCAGACAGGCACTCGAGTGCCTTGGGCGTGAGCTGGGGGATCGGCTTCCCCGCCTGTTTTGCATGCATCGTCAGGAAGTGGTTGACGAGCGTGGGGATCTCCTCGCGCCGCTCGCGGAGCGGCGGGATGGTGAGCGAGACGACGTTGAGGCGGTAGAAGAGGTCCTCGCGGAAACGACCGGCGCGAACGAGCTCCTCGAGGCGCGCGTTGGTGGCCGCCACGATGCGGACGTCGACGTGCTGGGGCCGTTCGCCGAGCGGCTGGATCTCGCCACTTTCGAGGAAGCGCAGCAGCTTGGGCTGCAGGTCGGCGTCGAGCTCGCCGATCTCGTCGATGAACAGCGTGCCGCCCTCGGCCTCGCGGATCAGCCCCTTGTTGTCGGCGACGGCGCCAGTGAACGCGCCCCGCCGGTAGCCAAAGAGCTGCCCCTCCAGCATGTCGCGCGGCACGGCCGACACGTTGAACGCGATGAACCGCCGCTGCGACCGCTTCGAAAGCTCATGAACCTCCTGCGCGACGATCTCCTTCCCCGTCCCCGTCTCACCTGCGATGAGCACGGGCAGATCAGTTGGAGCGACGCGCTTGATCGTTGAAAGTAGTTTCCTCATCTCTGTCGAGATGTAGAGACCCACCTTGCCCTCTGGAGCGACATCAAGCTCCCAGGAAAGCACACGCTTCTTGGACTCCTGCCCAGATCGCAGGGCCGCGATCGCTGTTCCGATCATGCCGAAGACTTGTGCAATAGTTTCGCGCGAGGTGGGATCGAGCTTGGGCTGCAGCTCTAACGTGACGGTCTCGTCTCCGACGGCGCCAAACGCAATTGCATAAGGAGAATCCGGCGACAGTGTTCGCGACTGGATTACGCGTCCGTCAACGATCACCTTCATTCTTCGAAGCAAGTGGATGGTCTCAGATGCGGCGAGCGCTGGCTGCGGAAGAAGCGCGCACACGTATGCCAATGATTCGGCGAGTTCGAAATGCAGTCTGTGCCTTCTGGTAGATGGCAGCCCCAACGGCGGCCAGTGGTTGGCGGGCACGGAAGCCCTGATTCTCGCTGTCTGCTTTGCGCTACATCGATCGCCGGACGCGAGGAAAATCCGAATAGCCCTTCCGTGCTCACTGTACCAGCGCTTTCGATCCCCTCGATCAGCCGCCAATACCGCACGTACGCGAGCCAGCAGACCGACAATTTCGGCACTGGGGTGTTGCAGGCGCTCAACGACATCCACAACGTCGAGGTCGGCGCGTGCGCTGTTTCCTGTCGCACAAAGCACTTCCGCACAAAGCAGCCTGAGTTTGGCCCAGTTTGCTAGATCACCGCGGTCATCTGCTGCCTGTTGTGCGGCAGTCAGCAGCTCAATCGCACCCTGCATGTTTCCGGATGCAACGGCAAATCTGCTACGAACCGAGGCCGAGTCAACCAGAAGGATGGTAGTCCCGCTGAGCTCAGAGACAATCGCGTCGATCTCTCGGACGTGTGGCTCTGCCTCCTGGATACCTCCCGTCTCCAGCGCGACGTTGGCGAGCGTATCAAGGAGCGCTCCACGCGCTAGCGATACTCTCGGAACAGCATCTAGTGCAGTCGAAGCCAGTGTTCTAGCTTTGTCGAAGTGGCCGCGACGACACTCAAGAAACGCTAGATTGGCTTGTGCAGCAGCTTGAAGAGATTGAAGCCCATGTACTGAAGCCGTCTCATAAGCGGTGCGAGCCCAACGAGCGGCGTCTACGTTCCGCGCGAGCAGATACTCTGCACCAGAAAGCGCTAAGCAAACGAACGTCTCGATGGCGCCGTTTGGCTCTGGTTCCAGCAGGGCCAGTGCGGAGAGCAGTTCAGGAACAGCGACGCCCGGAAGGCTTCGCTGCGCATGAGCCTGCCCAACGCGAGCATGCAGCGACGCCATCAGTTGGCGGTCTCCGCACTTCAGTACGGCGCGTTTGGCTGTTTCGAAGGCCTGCTGGCTCTCAGCGAGTCCGCGGTGGCTCGTTAGCAGTGTAAAACGCGAGAGCGCCGCGAGAGCAACCTGCTCGTGCTCCTGTGCAGCCTCTCCTTCCACCAGCACTCGCCCCAGCGTATCGAGTGCGTCTGCTACGCGACCAGATGAGCCGAACAGTTCACCCTTGACGCGCAGAGCAAACACTCGCAACGCTGCGTCAGGCGAGTCAACGGCATAGGTCCCGAGCTGTGCAGAAGCGGCTGACACAGCGCCAGCCTGTCGCAACAACTCAGCCTCGATGACGTCGCGTGTCGCATCAGGAAGAGATGCGGCATGCAACATGCGTCGACTACTAGAGGCGTTACCAGAACGGAGGGCACGCCGGAGGGCGGCTGGCAGGTTCAGGGGCATTCGGTGAAGTGCCGCAGAGTGTACAGCACTTCCTCGACCGCCCCTGATTCGACATTTATGATCTCAGTCGCCCCACACCAAGGTATCGCCCCACACGAGCGTGTCACCCCATACCAGGGTGTCGCCCCACACGAGCGTGTCACCCCACACCAAGGTATCCCCCCACACGAGCGTGTCACCCCACACCAAGGTATCGCCCCAGACGAGCGTGTCGCCCCACACCAAGGTGTCCCCCCACACGAGCGTGTCACCCCATACCAGGGTGTCGCCCCACACGAGCGTGTTCGCGCCGGCTTTCGCGGCGAAGGTCAGACCACTGCGCTCGATTGTCTCGCCGGCGATGTTTGTCGTTGGCAAATTCTGCAACCCGCGTCGGGAAGCCGACACAGCAGAGACGACGTTGATAGCGCCGGCGCCGGCGGCGGCGACGCCGGATTCGGCGACGCGCTGCGAGGTGAGCTGGAGCACTGCCTTCACCTGGTGCGGCTTGAGCGACGGGTTGGCCTGGAGCACCAGCGCCGCGGCACCTGACACCATCGCCGCCGCCATGCTCGTGCCCGACAACCGCAGGTAGAAGCGCTGGCCGGACCCGGTCGAAACCGCGCCGTCCTTCTGCGCGAGCGTGCTCTGCGCGGCACCCGCCGACACTATGCGGCGGCCCGGCGCCGCGAGGTCGGGCTTCATGAACCCGTCGATCGCCGTGAGGCCACGCGAACTCCAGTCGGTCACGCGGTCGTCACTGCGCGCCACGGTGCCCATCGTGTCGATCGCGCCCACGGTGATCGCCGACGGCGCGTTGCCCGGCGAGGTGATGCTGTCGCGCACGCGTGTGCCATCGGGCAGCGTGCCGAGGTTGCCCGCCGACGCCACCACCACGAGCCCCGCGCGACTCGCACGCTCCACCGCCTGCACGAGCGGATCGTCGGCCCAGCTCTCCAGCACCGGCTTGCCGAGCGACAGGTTGACCACGCGCAGCTTGTACGCGCGACGGTTCGCGATGGCCCAGTCGATCGCCGCGATCACGTCGCTCGTCGTGCCGTGTCCCTTCGCGTCGAGCACACGCAGGTTCACCACGTGCGCGCCTGGCGCCACACCGCTGAAGCGACCCGCACGCGTCGTCACGTTACCCGCCGCGATGCCCGCCACGTGCGTACCGTGGCCGTAGCCGTCGTTCCCGCGCTCACGCACGGAGACGAAATCCACGGCCGCCACTACGCGGCCGCGCAGCGATTCGTGCGTCGACGCAATCCCCGAATCGATGATCGCGATGCCAATGCCCGTCCCGTCCACACCCGGCAGGCCGAAGGCCCCGCGCCACGCCTGGTCGGCACCGAGCGCCTGCACCTCGGTCGCCATGTGCGCTGCCACCGGCGCGTCCTCGGCCACCGCTGGCACGCCCGGGTCGCTCGCCAGGCGCGACAGGCCGGCCCTGTCCACTCTCAGGACGGCCCCCGTCTCCAGCACCTTCTCGACCACCAGACCATGCCGCGCCGCAAGGTCGCGGATCTGCGCCGGCGTCCCGGAGACGATCACCCCGCGTGCGGCACCGGCACCCACCTTGTCCACCAGCCCCCTCGACAGGCGCGCGCGATGGCCCTGAGCATGCAGAGGCGACGACAGCACCAGCATCAGAAAGGCGATGGACACCCAGACGACGGTGCGCTGGATGGGCGAAGGGAGGGTCGAACGGAGGGAGAACATCGTGCAGGCTCCAGGTACAAGGGGAACGCGTTTCGGAGCTCGCCAAAATTGCCATGTGACGATGCGCCGACGTCTGGAGCAATACATGCGTCGTGCCATGTGTGCAGAAATTGCGATCTCGGACACGAGATGCATGAGACGAATGCACCCCTGAAGCGGCGGACTCGTTGTGCCGACACAGGATCAGGGCCCGTCTCGACAATTGGAAGTCAACCTCATCATTTGCTTGGAATCACTGTCGAGGCAGATTTTCCGCCCGTTGATCGGCCAAGATCTTGGCCGGTGTAGCCAAGGAGTTGCCCTCTCCCATGAAGCGTCTTGCCGGCGTCCTCCTGCTTCTCGCCCTCATCGTCGCCGGCCTCGTGTGGCTGCGTACCGCTCCCGCGCGGCAGGCCGACACGACGTTCGAACTCGTGGCCACACTCCGCGCCGAACCGCGTACGCTCAACAGGCTGCTCGCCGCCGACCGCGCCGCCCTCGTCGTCAGCCAACTCATCCACGAGCCGCTGGTCCGCGTGAATCACACGACGCAGGATCTGGAACCCGCCCTGGCCTCGGCATGGACCCTGTCCGACGATGGCCGGCGATTCACGGTGACGCTGCGACCAGATGCGCACTTCTCCGACGGCTCGCCCGTCACGGCAGGCGATGTGGTGTTCTCGGTGGAGACCGCTGCCGACACGCGCATCGGCAGCGTCGTGGCCGACAACCTCCTCGTGGATGGTGCTCCTGTGGTGGTGCGGGCGATCGACGCGCACACCGTCGCGATCGAGTACCCCACGCCGTTCGGGCCGGGACTCCGCCCCCTTCACGGCGTACCGATCCTGCCGCGCGCGCGCTATGAGGGGTTGGTCAGCGACGGCTCTCTCTCGAACGCGTGGACGGCAGACGCCCCGCCGGCGGGGATGGTGAGCGCCGGGCCGTTCGTCCTCGAACGCCACGAGCCAGGCGTGGCCCTCCACCTCGCACGCAATCCGCACTACTGGCGTCGCGCCGGCGATGGCGCGCGGCTGCCGCGCGCCGCACGTCTCCGCTTCGACATCGTCCCGTCGCAGGATGCGGAGATGCTGCGTCTGCGCGACGGCCAGGCGGATGTCGTCACCGCCGAGTTGCGCCCCGACGATCTGCCTGAAGCACGCGCGCTCGCCGCACAGGGCCGGCTGCAACTCTTCGAGCTCGGCCCTTCGCTCGACACCGACATGCTCTGGTTCAACCTCGGGCCGCACGCACCTGGTGGCGAGAAGCGCGCGTGGCTGAAGGCCCGGGCGCTGCGAGAGGCGATTTCGCATGCCGTCGATCGCACGGCGTTCATCAACGCGGTCTACAGGGGCGCAGCGGTGCAGGTGTCGAGCATGATCACGCCCGGCAATCGCGCCTGGCACGCAGATACGCTCGCGCCGCGACCGTATTCGCTCGACATGGCGGCCACGCTGCTGGACTCGATCGGCGTCCGCGATCGCAACGGCGACGGCATGCGCGAAGACGTCTACAACGCACCGGCGCGCTTCACGCTGCTCGTGCAGCAGGGCCACACGATTCGCCAGCGTGCTGCACTGGTCCTCCAGGAGTCGCTCTCGAAGGTCGGCCTGCAGGTGGAGATCGCCAGCCTCGACGCACGCGGATTGCAGGAGCGCCTGCGGCAGGGTACGTACGAGGCGATGTACCACGGCCTGCCCGGATCGGACACGGACCCGTCGGGCCTGATGGAGTTCTGGCTGTCGTCGGGCGCGTTCCATCTCTGGAATCCCGGACAAGCCACTCCGGCCACGCCGTGGGAGGCCGAGATCGATCGCCTGATGACGAGTCAGCTTTCAATTACCGATGTGAACGAGCGCCGTGCACTGGTCCTGCAGGCGCAGCAGGTGCTCGACACGGAGCTGCCGGTAATAGTGTTCGCCGCGCCGAACGTGACGGTGGCCACGAGCGGACGACTGGAGCACGTGTCGCCAGGGCTGCTGTCGCCGACCGTGCTCTGGAACGCCGCCGCGATCGGCGTGCGGTGACCTGATGCGCCGCGCGATCGCCGGACGACTCGCCTTCGCGCTCGCGCTCGTGGCGCTCGCGTTCGTGGGTGCGTTCGTGCTCACGGCGCTGGCGCCAGGCGATGCGATCGACGTCGGGCTGCGATCGACGCAATCTGTCGATGCCGAGCGCGTCCGCCTCGGACTCGACAGGCCCGTCCTCACGCGACTCGCGACGCGGATCGCGCGGCTGGCTGTGCTCGACTTCGGCCGATCCATCCGCTACGACCAGCCCGTGCTCACGCTCGTCCTCCAGCGGACCGCCACGACGATGCAGACGGGGGCGGTGGCGCTGGTGCTGGCACTCGTGATCGGGATTCCCGCGGGTGTGGCCAGCAGTCGCGCACGACGGCCCGCCGTGCGTCGTGCGATCGCGGCGATCTCGATCGCGCTGCTCTCCATCCCTGCGCTCGTCGTCGCGCTCGTGCTCGCCGTCGTGGCGTCGAGCATCGGACTCACGTCGTGGATGGTGATGACGATCGCGCTGGCGCTGCCGGCGGCGGCACTCATCGAACGCCTGCAGTCGCGCGCGATGGATGCCGTGCAGGTCGAGACATGCCTGCGCGCCGCACGCGCACGCGGCGTGCGGGAAGCGGCCATCACGTGGCGGCACGCGTGGCCGCTGTCGCTGTCTGCCGTGCTCGGCGTGACGGGCATCATCGCCGGACACCTGTTGAGTGGAGCGCTCGCGATCGAGCTGGTCACGGCCAGAAGCGGACTCGGCCTGCTGACGTACGAAGCGCTGATGGCGCGCGATGTGGAGCTCGCGGCCGGTTGCGCCGCGGCCGCTGCGCTCATCGTCGGACTCGCGACGCTCGCGGCCGACGTCGTGCAGCTCTGGGTCGACCCGCGGAGCGCCGCGTGATCACCGTGCGGCGATGCGGCGTCGCGCTGCTCGCGATCGTGTGCACGTGTGCGCTAGCGGCGCCGTGGCTGTCGACGGGCGATGTCGCGACTCAGTATCCCGACTACGCCCTCGCGGGGCCGTCGCTCGCGCGGCGCGACATGGTCGAGCGCCTGCCGCCCACGTATCGCGCGCGCGACGAGCGCCTGCCGCTGGAGTGGTTCGCCGGACATCTCGTGCGCAGCGCCGATCCGCACGAACCGTTGCTGCCGCTCGGCAGCGACACGCTCGGGCGCGATCAATGGACGCGCCTGCTCTATGGCGCGCGGTTGTCGCTGGGACTGGCGGGCGTGGCGCTCGTCGCCTCCGTCGCGATCGGCACGCTGGTGGGGCTCGTCGCTGGACGACGAGCCGGATGGACCGACAGCGCGCTGATGCGCCTCGCGGACCTGTTCATCGCGTGGCCGGCGCTGTACGTCGTGCTCGTGCTGCGCGCGGCGCTGCCACTCACGCTGCCGTTCGGCACGCTGTTCCTCATGATGGCCGCGGTGCTCACGCTCGCGGGCTGGGCGATCGTCGCGCGCGCGGTGCGCGCGGTGACCGCATCGGAGCGCAGCCGCGAGTCGGTACTGGCCGCGGAAGCCGCCGGCGCGTCGCCCGCCTGGATCATCAGGCGTCACCTGTTGCCGGCGAGCGTGCCCGTGATCGTGACGCAGGCGCTGCTGCTGGTGCCGACGTTCATCCTCGCCGAAGCCACGCTCTCGTTCGTCGGCCTCGGCTTCGCGGAACCGGCACCGTCATGGGGCACGATGCTGCGCGAGGCCAGCAATCCGTTCACGCTGCGCCACGCGCCATGGCTGCTCGCACCGGCCGGTGCGATCGCGCTCGTGACGCTGGCGGTGAATCTCATCTCCGGCAACCGGCAACGGGCAACCGGCAACCGGACATCGAACGGGTTGCCCCCCGTTCGCTCCGTCTCGGGTTCGGATACACGACCATCTGGTTTCCGTCGCTAGAATGTGGCTCGGAGGAATCTGATGACATCGCGTCTTGTCGCGCTGCTGGCAGGCGTGCTCGCACTCGCCGGCTTCACCAGCCAAACGCCGCGCGAGTTGCGTGTGCTCACCTTCAATATCCATCACGCCGAAGGCATGGACGGCCGTCTCGACGTCGAGCGCATCGCGCAGGTGATCCGCGATTCGAAGGCCGACATCGTCGGCCTGCAGGAAGTGGATCGCGGCGTCGAGCGGACGGGACGACGGGATCTGCTGAAGGAGATCGCGGACCTCACGGGGATGCGGTTCTCGTTCGGCAAGAACCTCGACCACCAGGGCGGCGAGTACGGCAACGCATTCCTCACGTCGCACCCCATCGTCTCGGAGGGCAACAAGCCGCTGCCCAACGCCAACAACGTCGAGCCGCGCGGCGTGCTGCAGACGGTGATCGACGTCGCTGGCACGAAGGTGCTCGTGCTCACGACGCACCTCGATTTCAGCAGGGACGAGCGTGATCGCGTGGCCAGTGCCGACGCGATGCTCGCGATGGTGGAGGCATTCGGCGGCGGTCCGGTGATCGCGATGGGCGACTTCAACGACTCGCCGGAGCGCACCCCATGGAAGCGCCTGACCAGCGGATTCACCGACGTGTGGACGGCCGTCGGTCAGAGCGACGGCTTCACGATCCCCGTCGAGACGCCGCGCCGCCGCATCGACTGGATCCTCGTCCGCGGCCTCACGCCCGTCCGCGCGGAAGTGCTGAGAACCGACGCATCCGACCACCTCCCCGTCGTCGCGACGGTGACGCTGCCGTAGGAAGGAAGGCCGAAGGAAAGAGGACGAAGGAAGCCGGCAACACGAAAATAGTGGACACTGGTCCACTATTGTTACGAAAATAGTGGACCTCAGCCCACTCCGTCCGTGAAGCAGGACCAGGGGCAATGGGGGCACCATGGCCATCGATCGCTACCTGAAGGCGGAGATCGTCTCGACGCTGGCTCAACGCATGGCGTTCATCGGTGGGCCGAGACAGATCGGCAAGACGACGCTCGCGTTGTCGCTCATCGGCCCTGATGCAACAGAACGCCATCCGGCCTACCTGAACTGGGACGATCCCAAGGTTCCGCCGGCGGTGCGCCGCGGGCAACTGCCGCCGGACGAGCCGCTCGTGGTGCTCGACGAGATCCACAAGTACGCGCGGTGGAGAAACCTGGTCAAGGGACTCTACGACACGGAGAAGAGCGTCCGCCAGTTCATCGTCACCGGCTCTGCGCGCCTCGATCACTACCGGAAGGGTGGCGACTCGCTCGCGGGCCGGTATCGCTACTTTCGGCTGCATCCGTTCTCGGTCAACGAGATCGCGGCGGCCACCGGAGCCCCTGCAGGCGAGCATGTGGATGCGCTGCTCGCATTCGGCGGATTCCCGGAGCCGCTGCTCGCTCAGAACGCGCGGGCGCTGCGGCGCTGGCAACGGGAGCGTCTCACGCGAGTGGTACGCGAGGACCTGCGTGACCTGGAGCGCGTTCGGGACGTCTCGCTCGTCGAGCAGCTTGTCGACCTGTTGCCGGAACGTGTCGGCTCCCTGCTCTCGGTGCGGAGCCTGCGCGAGGATCTCGAGGTCGATCACAAGACCGCCGAGCACTGGATCACGATCCTCGAGAACCTGTACGTCTGTTTCCGCGTTCCGCCATATGGCGATCCGGCGCGGCGCCGCAGTCCGGGCAGTCCGGCCACGCGCATCCGCGCGCTGAAGAAGCAGCAGAAGCTCTATCTGTGGGACTGGTCGGTCGTACCTGACGAGGGGGCGCGCTTCGAGAACCTCGTGGCCGCGCAGCTCCTCAAGTACTGCCACTGGCAGGAGGACGTCGAAGGCCATCGCATGGAGCTTCGCTTCCTCCGCGACGTCGACGGACGCGAAGTGGACTTCGTGGTCATTCAGGACAAGCGCCCGATCTTCGCCGTCGAATGCAAGACTGGTGAGCGAGCAGCGAGCCCGGCCATCCGCTACTTCGCCGAGCGCACGTCGATCCCCGTCTTCTATCAGGTACACCGTGGTACCCGGCACTTCCAGCAGGGCCACGCTACTGTCGTTCCCTTCGCCCGCTGGTGCATGGACATGCAGTTGCCGTGATCGGGGCATCCGGCCGCCCGTTGCCACGTTCCCGTCGTAAAGAGGACGACCCAGAGTTTCCTTGCACGGAGGGAAATATCTGGTCGATACTTTCCCTGTGCAGAGGGAAACCCTGAAGTACATCCTGGCCGACGCCATGGCCAGGCCGTTGCCGGAGGTGGTGCCGAGAGCGCTGACGCTGCCGCTGGATTCGCGCAAGGTCGTGGCGCTGGTCGGCATCAGGCGGTGCGGCAAGACGTCGATCCTCTACGACACGATGCGCCGCCTCGAAGCGAGCGGCGTCGACAGGCGGCGGATGGTCTACCTGAATTTCGAGGACGACCGCCTGCTGCCGATCGAGACGGCGGAGTTCGATCACGTGCTCCGCGCGCACGCGGAGCTCTACCCGGAGGTGGCCGGCCAGCCGCGGTACTACTTCTTCGACGAGGTGCAGCGCGCGCCGCGCTGGGAGACGTTCGTGCGGCGGCTCGTGGACACCGAAGGTGCCCGCGTCTTCGTCACCGGCTCCTCGTCGGACCTGCTGGTGCGCGACGTGGCGACGAGCCTCCGCGGACGCAGCATCTCGTTCGAGGTCTTCCCGCTGTCGTTCCCGGAGTTCCTCGCGTTCAGGGGCATCGAGCACACGCGGTACTCGCGCGCGTCGGAAGGACGGATCGCCGCGGCGCTCGACGACTATCTCGACACCGGAGGGCTTCCCGAGATCGTCCTGGCCGACGAGGCCCTGCGTCCGCGCATCCTGCAGGAGTACGTGGACCTGGTCTTCTACAAGGACCTCGTCGATCGCTACCGCGTGGGCAACGGACCCGTGATGCGGCAGTTGCTCAAGACCTGCCTGGGCCAGCCGGCCGCGCTCTTCAGCGCGCACAAGGTCTATCAGGACCTGCGCTCGCAGGGGTACCAGCTCTCGAAAGACACCGTGTACCAGTACCTCGGCTACCTGGAGGAGTCGTACGTCGTGTTCACGCTTGCCGTGGCGGAGAAGTCGATACGGAAGCAGGCGGCCAATCCCAAGAAGGTGCACCCGGTGGACTGGGCGCTGGGCTATCCGTTCGTCCCGGCTCGACGCATCGACGTGGGGCACAAACTCGAGACGGCGGTGTTCCTGCACTGGCGTCGCCAGCGTCGCGATCTCGCGTACCTCGCCGGCGCGCGCGAAGTCGATCTCGTCGTCGATCCCGACAGGCCCGAAGCCGCCCTCAACGTGGCGTACTCGGTGACCGACGCCGACACATGGGACCGTGAGATGGCGAGCCTCGAAGCGGCCGCCACGCGGGTCCCGAAGGCCGAGCGCGTGCTCGTCGCCCACGAGACCGGTTCGCGCAAGCCCCCGAAGGGCGTGAAGGTGCTCGACGCCTGGCGCTACCTGCTTGGCGCGTAGGTCTACTATCCTCAACGAACTGGATCAGCGCCGCAATCCAGGCTCGCCAGCAGCACGAATTCATCGCCCCCGCAGGGTGACACTACACCGCCCCTGCGGCTACGTCACCGGTGGTGGCGTCACTTCTGTCACGCTGTGGAATTGAAACACCACACTTGACGCGCTCTTCTCGGGCGCCGATGAAGCGAGGCTTTTTACCCCAAAGCTGGTGGGGCGGCGCACTCTGTCTTTATCCAGAAGAGCGAAGACTGGGACAGGTAGAAGCCGGACTTTCTGTCCACTGAGGTGCTGGTCTTTCTGAGGGGCTGGGACGACAATTTGGAACGTCATGTTGCCGAACGCCAGTACCATTACGTACATAGGCCCAGTCTTGCTGCTCGGCTTTCGCCGCAACAGCACAACGCTCGTGTGCGCAATTGGCAGCGGACCTGGAGTCCAACTGCGTATGCATCTGTAATTCGTCCCGTCGTCGATCCGGTGTGTTGTAAGGTCAGGCTCTCGCAGCCAGCGCAAGGCCTCCTGAACATTCTTGATATCGCTCTCATCCATGAGAGTCAGAGCAATTTTCACAAGAGCCTTATAGACGCCGAGCGGGCGATAGGAACGCGGAGCGATCGTGACCGTCAGCGTTCTCTTATCGTGATCAATGTCGGTGATGGGATCGCCGTCGCACTCCTGTATCCGCAGGAACGGGTGGTTCGTCGACCTCCTCCGTCCGATCGGGTGGTGCGGAGCGAAGCCATTCATCGAGCTCGTGACGAATCGCATACACGACGGACGCCTTCGAGCCCGGCACGCGGTGCACCGGCATCCCGCGTTCCGCGTGCCACCGCTGCGCGGTCCTCACGTTCCGCCGCAGGTGGTTGGCGATCTCCTTCCAACCGTCGATTCGTCCGTCCATTCAGAGGCTCGATAGGGGCACTCGGCCCCAGACGAGTGGGGATTCTACAACCTGGCAGGACGCATTGGAGCCCTCGGAGGCCCAGGCCAGTCCGCTCAGACGAATGGCGTGACGGTGGTCACGACGTCGCGGGCGCTGTCGCGCGCGGCGGTGGCGTCGGATTCCTTGTAGAAGCTCGAAGGTGTCAGGTCTTCCGCGCCGTAGAACGCAAGCTCGCGATCCCGGCGCAGCGTGCGGGATGCACGCGCCAGACGCTCCACGTGCGGAGCGAGCGCATCCGGCAGCAAACCGCGTTCGGCGACCAGGACATCCGCGACGTCGTGTACACGAGGGGGATCGACGCCGACCGACCTGAGGAGTCCCTTCAGAGCCAGTTCGACGACCTCCTGCGCTTCGCGCACGACGTCAGCCCAGCTCTCGGCCTCGAACAGGACGTCCAGCGCTCGCAGGCGCGCGGTGGCCCGACGCACGTGATCGACGGCAAGTTCCCGGTTACGCATCGAACCGTCGTGGCATCACGCCGCGCCCTTCCAGTAGGCTTGCCCGTGCGTCGTCCCCCGGACCAGGCGTCCCTCGGCGATGCTTCGGCTGACGCCAAGCAGGAAACGGCCGATCGCCCCGGTCGAGTCGTGCCAGACGACGCCGTCGACAGCGGCTTCACACCAGAGCGCCGATGGCTGTGCGCCCGGCTCGGGACAGTGAACGAAATGTACGTCGACCACGCGCCCCTCGACCTTGAGCGGCTCCTCGTCCCAGGGACGGTAGAGACGACGCTCGATTGCCACATCCGGCGCCAGGACCACCAGCACGTCGATGTCGGAACCCCGAGCCGCATCACCACGCGTCCACGAGCCGATGGCGACCAGCCCCAGCAGGGAGCGGCCGAACTGCCGCTCGACCCGACTCAGAATCGCGACATACGCCGCGACGGCCTGATCGAGGCGAGCGGGCGCCTGCTGGCGGCGGACGCGAACCGTGTTGGACGACACCTCGTGATCATGCTCGCGCCAGGCACGATCTCGCAAGGCATGCAGTCGGCAGCCGACAGGCGGAAATTGACACGACAGCGGACGGGCGACTACGCTTGTACGGTCATGGCGTTCGTCGGCCAGCAGCAGCATCACCATCATCACCATGCCCACCGCCGTGGGACCGGTGATGGTCTGCGCGCCTGCTGACGCGAGTTTCGCGACAACCAACAGCACGCCTCAAACGCAGCCTCGCTGGTCGATCCGGCGGGGCTTTTGTGTGTTTGGGGGATACCGGCAACCGGCAATGGGCAACCGGCAACCGGAGGGCAGGACGGGATACCGGGCGTCAGGGGCGCAGGACCGCCATTTGGCGCGGGTGGCGCCGGACGGGGTGGCTCCGGCGACAGGACTCGCGCCATCAGCCCGGGGATCAAGGACGGAAGATGGATTTCGAGAAGTTTCACGGGCTGGTGCCCGCCGTGGTGCAGGACGATGCGAGCAATGAGGTGCTGATGGTGGGCTTCATGAACGAAGAGGCCCTGCGACGCACGCGCGAGACGGGCTTTGTCACCTTCTTCAGCCGCACGCGCAACACGCTCTGGACCAAGGGCGAGACGTCGGGCAACAGGCTCAAGGTGGTGCGCCTGCTCACCGACTGCGACAACGACACCGTGCTCGCGCGCGTCGAGCGGCAGGGCGACGGCCTCGTGTGCCACACGGGCACCGTCAGCTGCTTCAACGAGGAAATCTGAATGGCACCCTCCGACTCCGCTCAGGGCAAACTTCGTCTTGGCATCCCGAAGGGCTCGCTGCAGGACTCCACCGTGCAGCTCTTCGCGCGCGCCGGCTGGAACATCTACGTCAGCTCGCGCTCGTACGTCCCCGGCACCGACGATCAGGAACTGGAGTGCATGCTGATCCGCGCGCAGGAGATGGCGCGCTACGTGGCCGATGGGGTGCTCGACGCGGGACTCACCGGCCAGGACTGGATCGCCGAGCAGCTCATCGCGTCGCGCGCCGAAGTCGTGCCCGTGCAGGAGCTCGTGTACTCGAAGCAGAGTTTCGGCACCGTGAAGTGGGTACTTGCCGCCCCAGACGATTCGCGCTTCACGAAGCCCGAGGACTTCGCGGGCTGCACGATCGCCACGGAACTCGTGAAGGTGACCGAGGACTACTTCCAGGCCAAGGGCATCGACGTCACCGTTGAATTCTCCTGGGGTGCCACCGAGGTCAAGCCGCCCGTGCTCGCCGACGGTATCGTCGAGGCCACCGAAACGGGATCGACGCTGCGCGCCAACAGGCTGCGGATCATCGACACGGTGATGGAGTCGCGCACGCAGCTCATCGCGAATCCGGCGGCGTGGGTCGACCCGTGGAAGAAGACCAAGATCGAGAACATCGCGCTGCTGCTGCGCGCGGCGATCGAGGCACAGGGTCGCGTGGGGCTGATGCTCAACGTCAAGCGCGACGCGCTGAAGACGCTCCTCGAACTCGTGCCGGCGCTGCGTCGTCCCACGGTGTCGTCGCTGAGCGACGAGGACTGGGTGGCCGTGAACACGATCATCGAAGAGCGCGTGGTGCGCGACCTCGTCCCGCGACTCAAGGCCGCCGGCGCCGAGGGCATCGTCGAGTACCCGCTCAACAAGATCGTGGTGTGAGCATGCTGAGGATCCTGGAGTCCACCGACACGCGGGCCGTCAGCCGCCTGCTCGAACGCACGCCCGCCGATCACGCGCGGATCGAGCCTGTCGTGAAGGAGATTGTCGCGACGGTGCGTGCAAAGGGGGATCGCGCCCTCGTCGCGTACGCGAAGCAGTTCGATCGCCTCGACGGCCCGATCGAGCTGTCGCCGGCGGAGATTCATGCTGGTGCCGCGGACTGCCCGCCTGCCGTGCGCCGCGCGATCGCGAAGGCCGCGCGCCACATCAGGATCGTCGCGAAGGCGCAGCTGCCCGCGCGCTGGACGAAGGTCGTGGCGCCGGGCGTGCGGGTCACGCAACGCGTCACGCCTCTCGAACGCGTCGGGTGCTACGTGCCAGGCGGACGCTATCCGCTGCCCTCGTCGCTGCTGATGGCTGCCGTGACGGCGCGTACGGCGGGCGTGCCAGAGGTGATCGTGACGTGCCCGCGACCCGACGCAGCCGTGCTCGCGGCGGCCGTCGAAGCCGGCGTCGATCGCGTGTATCACCTCGGCGGTGCGCACGCGATCGCGGCGATGGCATACGGCACGGCGAGCGTGCCGCGCGTGGACAAGATCGTCGGTCCCGGCAACGCCTACGTGGCCGTCGCGAAGGCGCTCGTCTCGTGCGATTGCGCCATCGACTTCTTCGCGGGTCCGAGCGAGATCGTGATCGTGTCGACGTCGGGGCGTCCCGGCTGGGTCGCGGCCGACCTGCTCGCGCAGGCCGAACACGACGAGGACGCGCGGGCCATCCTGATCACGCCATCGAAGCAACTCGCGTCGCAGGTTGCGAAGGCCGTCGCGAAGCAGCTCGCCACGCCTGCCGCAGCCGCCACGCCCGCCGCGACGGCACTCGCGCGCAATGGGGCGATCGTCGTCACGCGATCGATCGAAGAAGCCGCCGCGCTCGCCAATCGCATGGCTCCAGAGCATCTCGTGGTCGATTCACTCGACGTGGCGGCGATGATCCCCGCCGCCGGCTCGATTTTTGTGGGCGAGTGGACGGCCCAGGCCGCCGGCGACTACGCGATCGGCTCGAATCATGTGCTGCCCACGAGTGGCGCCGCGCGGTTCCGCGGCGGCCTGCACGCGTGGGATTTCGTGCGCGTGTCCACGGTGCAGCAGCTCACGCGCAAGGGCATCGAACTGATCGGGTCCACCGCCGCGACACTGGCCGACGCCGAGGGGCTGGCGCTGCACGCGCTGTCGATTCGCGCGCGACTGACCGCTCCCGAGGCGAAACGACCCGTAGGGACGGCGAAACGTTCGCACACGAGATCCCGTGACAGCAAGCGCGGTGGTGGGCGGCGATGAGCGCGGGCGATCAGTATGCGTACGACAGGGCCGACGCGCCGGCCAATGCGTTGCGGCTGCACCTCAACGAGCACACGGGTGGCTGCTCGCCGGCCGTCACGGCCGCATTGGCGGCGATGACACGCGAGACTGTCGCCCAGTATCCCGACTACGCGCGCGTCACGCAGGCCGTGGCAGACGATGCCGGCGTGCCGGCGGCCAGAGTGCTGCTCACCAACGGTCTCGACGAGGGCATCGTCGCCGTCGCGATGGCGCAGTTGCGCGCGCAGCCGGAAGCCGTGATTCCCGAGCCGGCGTTCGGCATGTATGCCAATGCCACGGAGGCCGTAGGGGGCACCGTGGTACGGGTGATGCCGGGGCCAGATCTGTCGCTCGATCGTGAGGCGATCGCCGCCGCGATCACGCCGCGCACCGGTGTGCTGTTCATCGCCACGCCCGGCAATCCGAGCGGCGTCTCGCTCACGCACGATGAGATCACCTGGCTCGCCTCCGCGCTGCCGCCTGGCGCGCTGCTGCTGCTCGACGAGGCCTACATCGCGTTCGGCGGCACGTCCTTCCTGCCGCACCTCGACGAGTGGCCGAACGTGGCGATCGGACGTACGTTCGCGAAGGCTTACGGATTGGCCGGCGTGCGCGCCGGCGCCATCATCGCGCGGGAGGACGTGATCGCGCGCCTGCGCCGCATGATCCCGCCTTACAGCCTGAACGCCTTCGCCGCCACGGCTCTCGAAGCGGCCATCGGCGATCCGGCGTACGTCGACGCCTATCGAGCGGAAGTGGCAGCCTCGCGGCAGTTGTTCTACGACGCCTGCGACAGGTGGGGCCTCTCGTACCTGCGCAGCGACGCCAACTTCGTGCTCGTGCGCGCGGGCGAGAAGCGTGAGGCGATCCTCGCGGGCCTCGAAGCGCGCGGCATCTACGTGCGCGACAGGCACGGTCAGCCCGGCTGCGACGGCTGCATCCGCATCACGACGGGCCTGGTGGCCCACACCAGGGCGTGCATCGACGTCATGGAGGAGATCCTGTGCGCAAAGGCGTGATCGCGCGACACACGCGCGAGACCCGTATCGACATCAGGCTCGGCATCGAGGGCAAGGGACGCTACGACGTCCACACCGGCATCAGGTTCTTCGACCACATGCTGGAGCTCTTCACGCGGCACGGCGCGTTCGACCTGACGCTGAAGGCCGACGGCGATCTCGACGTCGATCAACACCACACGGTGGAGGACGTCGGCATCGCGCTCGGCGAGGCGTTCACGCAGGCGCTCGGCAGCAAGGTCGGCATCAACAGGGCCGGCTACTTCCTGATGCCGATGGACGAGACGCTCGCGATCGCGGCCGTGGATCTCGGCGGACGCCCGCATGCCGTTGTCGATCTCGGCGTACGCGTGCGGCTGGTGGGCGATCTGCAGGTGGAACTGCTGCACGACTTCTTCGAGGGCTTCGCGCAGGGCGCACGCGCGAACGTCCACGTGAAGGTGATGTACGGGCGATCGAGCCACCATCGCATCGAGGCGGTGTTCAAGGCGTTCGCGCGCGCGATGCGCGTGGCCTGCGCGAAGGACAAGCAGCTCGCGCGCATGCTGCCCAGCACGAAGGGCCTGCTGTGATCGTCGCGCTCGTCGACTACAAGGCCGGCAATCTCACGTCGGTGCGCAAGGCGCTCGCGGCCGTTGGCGCGGAGATCCTCACGCCATCGACGCCCGACGACCTGACCGCGGCCGACGCGATCGTCGTGCCCGGTGTCGGCCATTTCGACGCGACTGCCGCGCTCGACGCGCCATGGCACGGTGCGATTCGCGCGCGCCTCGATGCCGGCGTCCCATTGCTGGGGATCTGTCTCGGACAGCAGTGGCTCTTCGAGGGTAGCGACGAGGCACCCGACGTGCCGGGCCTCGGCGTGCTGCCGGGCCGCTGCGTGAAGCTCACGCCCGTCGCCATGCCCACAGCCGACGGGACCACACCCGTTCTGAAGGTGCCGCACGTCGGATGGAACGCGCTGACACGTACGGGACGTCCGTCGCGTCTGCTCGACGGGATTGCCGACAACGCGCAGGCGTACTTCACGCATTCATACGTCGCACCTGCAAGTGAGGCAACAGTGGCCACCACCGATCACGGCGGTGCCTTCACCAGCGTTGTCGAGCAGGGACTCGTGTTCGGCGCGCAGTTCCATCCCGAGAAGAGCGGCGGGACGGGATTGCGGATGCTGCGTAATTTCATCGACGTCGTGCGGGAACGCCGGGCGCGGAGAGACGGCCCTGCCGCGGCAACGGAGGAGGAGCGCTGATGCTGTCCAAGCGCATCATCGCGTGCCTCGACGTGCGCGACGGACAGGTGGTCAAGGGCGTCAACTTCGAGGGACTGCGCAACGCTGGCGATCCCGCCGAACTCGCGCGCCGGTACAACGTCGAGGGCATCGACGAGCTCGTCATCCTCGACGTGACGGCAACGCTCGAGAAGCGGCGGACGATGGCGCGCACTGTCGCGACAGTCGCGAAGGAGCTGTTCATCCCGCTCGCCGTCGGCGGAGGCATCGCGTCGGAGGACGATGCCGCTGCCGCGGTGGAGGCGGGCGCCGACAAGGTCGGCATCAACAGCGCCGCCGTCGCCAATCCCGCGCTCATCACCACGCTTGCCCGCCGCTACGGCTCACAGGCCATCGTCGTGGCGATCGACGCCAGGCTCGAAGGCGATCGCTTCAGCGTGTACGTGCGCAGCGGATCGACGCCGACGGGACGCGACGCCGTCGAGTGGGCGCGTGAAGCCGCCGATCGCGGTGCTGGCGAGATTCTCCTGACGTCGATCGACAAGGACGGGACGCGCAGCGGTTTCGACCTGCCGATGACTGCCGCCGTGTCGATGGCCGTCGGCATCCCCGTCATCGCGTCTGGCGGCGCGGGCACGTTCGAGCATTTCTCGGACGTCTTCACCACCGGTCGCGCCGACGCGGCGCTCGCGGCGTCTGTCTTCCATTTCAGCGAACACGCCGTGAGCGAGCTCAAGGCGCACCTCCACGCGCAGGGCATTCCGGTGCGGCAGGATTGACCCATGCTGATTCCCGCAATCGATCTCCGCGACGGCCAGGTGGTGCAACTGGTCCAGGGCAAACGTCTCGCGCTGGCCACCGACGACTGGCAGTCATGGGTGGAGCGCTTCCGCCCGTTCCCGAAGGTGCAGCTCATCGACCTCGACGCGGCGATGGAGCGCGGCGCGAACGACGCACTGATGCGGAAGATCTGCGCCGAGAAGGCGTGCCGCGTTGGTGGGGGCATCCGCTCCATCGATCGTGCAACGCACGTCCTCTCGCTCGGCGCCACGCACGTGATCGTGAGCTCGGCGCTGTTCAGGGACGGGCTGCTGGATCTCGACTTCGCGGCCACGCTGGCCGACACGATCGGACGTGAGCGGATCATCGCCGCGGTCGACAGCTCGCAGGGCGTCGTCACGATCCGGGGCTGGCAGGAAGCGACGCGCGTGACCGCCGTCGAAGCGGCGCGTGCACTCGAACCGTTCTGCGACGAGTTCCTCTACACGAACGTGGACACCGAGGGGCTGATGCAGGGCATCCCGATCGACGCCGTTCGCGCCGTCCGCAACGCCACCACGCGCCGCGTCGTCGCCGCCGGCGGCATCACCACGCAGGACGAGATCGATGCGCTCGATGCCATGGACGTCGACGCCGTCGTCGGCATGGCCATCTACACGGGACGCCTCAGCTTGAAGCTGCCAGGCGCCTGACATCCTCCGGGCACCGGGCACCGGGCACCGGGCTCCGGGCACCGGGCTCCGGGCTCCGGCATTCCCGGCATCGCGGCCCGCCTTCGCGCCTGCGGTGCTTCGGCGCGGCAGGCATTCCGCGCTACCCTTCCGCGCATGCCTCAGTGCTCCCGGCGGCGCCGCCTTGTGCTCGTGCTCGCGGTGGCCGGACTCCTCTCCGGCGGATGCGCCGGCGACGATCCTTTCAACGTCGACAACGTCCGCGCCCACGTCGAACGACTGACCTCCAACGGCAGCCGCTGGACGGGCACCTCGTCGAATGAGAAGGCTCGCGCCTACGCGATCGAGACGCTGCAGTTGTACGGCTTCGACGTGAGGGTGCAGGAGGCCGATGCGGCGTGGCGTGAAGGCGGTGTCACCACGCGGCTCTCCAACATCATCGCCATCAAGCCCGGCACGCACCAGGACGCGATCGGTCTCGTGTCGCACATCGACTCCGTGGCATGGGGACCCGGCGCCGGCGACGATGCGATCGGGACGGCGGTGCTGCTGGAGAGCGCGCGCGTGCTCGGCGCGCGACAGGAGCCGCGCTATTCGCTGATGCTGCTCGTGACCGACGGCGAAGAACATGGCCTGATGGGTGCGCGGGCACTGCTGGACGACCCTGAGGTACGGGCTCGCCTGCGGACGTTCATCAACCTCGAAGCCATCGGCACGTCGAGCCCGTTCATCCTCTTCGAGACGGGCCCCGGCACGAGTCCCGCGCTGCGGGCATGGGCGTCAGCCACGCGACCGCGCGGCGGCTCGTACATGCAGTCGATCTACGACGCGCTCCCGAACGACACGGACTTCTCGGTGCTGAAGGAGCTGCCCGGCGTGTCTGGCGTCAACTTCGCGGCAGCGGGAGACGGGTACACGTACCACACCGATCGCGATCGCGCCGATCGCGTCACCACCGGCGTGTTGCGAGAGGCCGGCCGCAACGTCTTCGACATCGTCTCCGGGCTCGACGCGATGACGACGCTGGCTCCGGAGCCGGCGAGTCCGATGTACTTCTCACTGCTGGATCGCACGGCATTCCTGACGTCTCTGCGCACGGGCGTGGCCATCGGATGGCTGGCCGTGGTGCTCGGCGCGCTGGCGTGGGTGGGCATGCTGCGACGGGTGGTGCGGAACGGTGGTGTGCGTCATGCCTTCGTGACGATCGCGTGGGCGACACTTGCCGCGGCGGCCGTGTTCGGCGCGCTGGTGGCGGCCGTGTGGTTGCTGAGGGCGGGACGCGCGGAACTGCATCCGTGGTTCGCGCATCCCTGGCGCCTCTTCGCGTTCATGACGGTGATGGTCGTGACCGTCACGTGGCTCGTGCGACGGCTCGCGACGGCGCTGCCGCCAGCATTGCGACCGGACGGCACGCCATTCGGTGTCTGGTACGCCGCGTTGCCCGTGTGGATCCTCATGCTCGTCGCGGCGCTGCTGCACGCACCAGCGGCGTCGTACCTCGTGTCGATGCCGCTCCTCGCCGCGGCACTGCTCGCGGGCCCGGCTGTGGGGGTTGCCGGCACCGGTGATGCGCTGCGTACGTGGCCGGCGCGCGTCGCGAGTGCGCTCGTCGCGATGCTCGTCTGGATCCTGTGGGCGCCCGACCTCGTCGTGCTGCTGCCATTCGTCGTCACGCTGCTCGGCAGACTGCCTGTCGTGACGCCAACGTGGGTCTACCCCGTCGCGTTCTTCGTCGCGGGCATCGTGTTGTGGCCGCCGATGCTGGCCGTCCTCGTGGGACGCGTGCAATGGCGGCTGGCGCACAGCGTGGCGGGCAGCGTGCTGATGGTGGCCCTCGTGGTGTCTGGCCTGCTCGCGTGGATGGCGCCGGCGTTCACGGCGGAACGGCCGCAGCAGCGATCGGCGATGTTCATCGACGATCGCGTGCGCCAGACGGCGCAGTGGGCGCTGTACGGCAACGAACCCGGTGTCGACATAGGCCCGGGCGGGCCAGCCGACGTCGCGTGGGAGGGTGTCGACGGTCTGGCGATCGCCGGGGCGCTGGTCGCACCGAAGGCGCACCTGTTCCGCGCGCGCGTCCCGAATCCCTCGTCGCCAGCGCCAGTGACGGTCACCGCGACAGTGGCGCGCGGACAGGGTGATGCGGACGTCGAGGTCACGGTGGTTCCCGTCGATCCGGACTGGAGCAGCATGGCGATCGTGTTGCCGGAGTCGCTGGTGCCCACGCGATCGTCGCTCGCGGGACGCACGCGCGCGGATCGCTGGCAGGCGTGGATGACGGCCGTGCCGGCCGACGGCATGACGTGGCGCGCCACGATCCCGTCCGGTCAGGCCGACAGACTCTCGGCGATGGAAGTCTGGGTGTCACGGTTCACGCTGCCAGACGCGGTACCGGGCGGTCAGGTCCCCGCGTGGCTGCAGGCACCGCACACGGCGTGGATGACGCAGCACCTCGTGATGCTGCCCGTGATCGCCAACCAAGTGCAGCAGGTGGCCATGCCACTCGCACCACTCGTCCTGCCCGTTCCTTCATCGACGCCCGCCAACGCCGCGCCGCTGCAGCCGGCCGCGACACCAGGGACCGGAGGTCCGCGGTGAGCGGAACAGCAACGAGCCGCTGGCTGGACCACCTGGGTCTCGGCCGGCCCGAACTGCGGGCGTGGGCGCTCTACGACTGGGCCAACTCCGCGTTCATCACGACGATCGTCGCGGCGGTCTTTCCCATCTACTACAACAACGTGGCGGCGCGCGGCATCGCGCCCGAGACCGCCGCGTTCAACTTCAGCATGGGCACGACGATCGCGCTGGCCGCGAGCGCACTCGTCGCGCCGGTGCTCGGCGCCATCGCCGACCACCGGCCGTACAAGAAGCGCTTCCTCGGTCTCTTCATGGTGGCCGGAGCACTCGCCTCGATGGCGATGGCGACGATCGGCGAGGGCGACTGGCGTCTGGCCATCGGCTTGTTCATGGTGGGCAACATCGCCGTGAGCGCGTCGATCGCGTTCTACGATTCCCTGCTGCCGCACGTGGCCGCGCCCGGGGAGCTCGATCGGGTCTCCTCATCCGGCTACGCGCTCGGCTACCTGGGCGGCGGACTGTTGCTGGCGCTGAATCTTGCGTGGATTCTGCAACCGGCGTGGTTCGGGATCCGCGATGCGGGCGTCGCGACACGGCTCTCGTTCTTCAGCGTCGGCGTGTGGTGGATCGTGTTCTCGATTCCGCTGCTGCGCAGGGTGCCGGAGCCGGCGATCGCCGGTGGCGGCCAGGCCTCGATCGGCGCGGCAACGCGGCGTGCGCTCGCGGGTCTCCGGCAGACGTTCACGCACCTGCGTCAGTATCGTCAGGCGTTCCTGATGCTGCTGGCGTTCCTCATCTACAACGACGGCATCGGCACGATCATCCGGATGGCGTCGCTCTACGGCGCGCAGATCGGCATCGCAGAGCACCACCTGATCGCGGCGCTGCTGCTCGTGCAGTTCGTCGGCGTACCGTTTGCGTTCGTCTTCGGCTGGCTGGCGGGGCGCATGGGTGCCAAACGCGCGATCTTCCTGGCGCTCGCGGTGTACACGGGCATCAGCGTGCTCGGGTTCTTCATGGCCAGTGCCGTGCACTTCTACGCGCTCGCGATCCTCGTCGGGATGGTACAGGGCGGCAGCCAGGCACTCTCGCGATCGCTCTTCGCCAGCCTGATTCCTCGCGAGCGATCGTCGGAGTTCTTCGGCTTCTTCGCCGTCACCGAACGTACGGCGGGCATCCTCGGCCCGCTCACGTTTGCCGCCGCGATCGCGCTCACAGGATCGAGCCGCGGCGCGATCCTGTCGGTGATCGTCTTCTTCATCGCCGGTGCCCTGATCCTCGCGCGCGTCGACGTGGACGCGGGTCAACGCGCGGTGATCAATGCCGGGGGCTGAAAGCCCCTGGCCTCCAGCTGAATCCCCGGACGCCGGGCCTCCATCGATTCCGGGTACCATCTGCCGTCATCACACTACTGGAGAGACTGCCATGCAACGCATCGGTCTGGGGCTGACGCTCGGTCTTGGTATCGCCATCGGCGCCGTTGGCGCGACGTGGGCGCAGGGGCCTGCCGCGATCATGGGATCGCGCGCCGTCGACTGGAAGGACATGAAGGCGCGGACGACGAAGATCGGTGAGTATCGCCAGGTGTTCCAGGACCGCACCGCGACGCTCGACGAGCTGGAGCTCCACGTGACGACGCTGCTGCCGGGGCAGAGCCCGCACGCGCCGCACCAGCATCCCGATGAAGAGGTGCTGATCATCCAGAAAGGGACCGTCGAGACATTCCTCGGCGATCGCACGCAGGTGGTCGGACCGGGGTCGGTGATCTTTCAGGCAGCCAACCAGCCGCACGCCATCCGCAACGTGGGCACGGAGCCTGCCGTGTACCACGTCATCAAGTGGAACTCGCCGGGGATGAAGTTCAAAAAATAGCCGGCAACGAGCAATCGGCAAACCGGCAACCGGACATCACAGCCTGCGTGGCGCCGGTTGTCAGGCGACGAAGGCGTCGTAGTCGATCGCGGCGACGAGGACCGGACGACCGCCAGACAGGCGAACCGTCGGCTGGACGAGGTGGCCGTCTTCGGAGAAGCGCAGCGGCGCGCCCTTGTGTCCGTCGAACGAGAGGGCGAGCGGATCCGATTCGCCGGCCGCTGACCGTACGGCCATCTCGAAGGCCACCTGCACCGCCATCCAGCCGCGCCAGGCCTCCTGGTCCATCGGCACACCCGTGTGTTGGCGGAAGCGCGCGTTGAGCGATGCCGCCTCCGGGGTGTCGATCCGCGGGTGCCAGTCGAGGTGGCGCGGCTGATACGGCGCCGGGGTGGCGGACGCCACCGACCACGCGCCTGGCCGCCATTCGCGCAACGGACACGTGTAGACCACCGTGCCCCACTCGTCCTGCCCGTCAAAGGCGTGGTCGTCGGTACGCGCAACCACCACGTTGACGGCGGCAGCTGTCGTGTCACAGAGGACGTCGCCAGACGCGCTGCCCCGCACGCGCGTGACGGCCAACAGCACGCGCATCAGGCGCGCACGCCACTCCACATCGGCAAGTGCGAACTCCACGCCTCGACGAAGAGCGCCAGCGCCCGGGCCTTCCTCATCCCGCACGACGAGCCGGATCTCGCGCGAGGCCGCCGCGGCGGGCGTCCACCCGCTGACAAGGGTGCCCGGGATGGCGCGGCCGGCGACGTGGAGGAACGCGTGGGGCTTCATGGTCGGGCGGGCCGGCGCATGCCGGCACAGCGCCCCTTACTGCAGCATCCCTGCCATCACCGCCATTCATGGCGATTTCGTCGAGTTGGCGTCAGTTCTTCATGTTCAATGATTGAACCTCGTGTCGCATTTCGCTACGCAATCGCGTGTAACCGGCGTGCCCGGCGCGCCTACTTCGTCGTGCCCTGGAGTTGCAGCGTGCCGACCTTCTCGCCGCAGTAGACGTACCCGGTCACGCGCCCGCCTGCGGGCGACAACGACATGTTGCCGCACCCGAACTCGGCCTGCTTCGCAGCGATCGCCGAGGCATTGGCCGCCATCTGCTCCATCTCCTTCGTCATGCGCTCGCTCAGTGCCTCCATCTTCTTCTGCAGGGCGTCCATCTCCTTGGAAGACATCTTCAGCATGACGTTCGGGTCGCCCATCTTCTCGGCGAGTTCCTGATACTCCTGCATCGCTCCGCCTGTCGGGGCCTGCATGCCGAAGCTCAGCTGCTGGTCCGGTCCGCCGTCGAGCGAGAGCGTCAACGCCCCCGTCGTGGTCTCGAACGGCGTTGTCGCGCCCGGCTTGAAGTACTCCGCCTTGTAGGCCAGCGACGCCTCCAGTGCCGTTGTCGTCCACGGCCTGCCTTCGGGCGTGAGCGTGATCTTCCAGCCGTTGGTCCCCGTGAGCGCGAAGGTGGGCGTGGTGTTGATGAGGATGGCGCCGACGCGCTTCCAGGCACCGCTCACCGGCGCGTACGCGAACACGCGCGCGTATCCGGGCATTGCAGCACCGGCCGCGATGGCTGCCGTCGCGCTGTACTTGCCCGCTGTCGTTGATGCGCCGGACAGCGTGACCTGGTCGTGGTCCACGAGGAACGTCGTCTCCGCCGGGAACGTGCCGGAGAACGCGAGGGGGACCGACGCGCCCGGCGCGGCGAGGGCGGTCTTGCTCAGCGTGACCTGCGGCGTGGGGTATTTCCCGTAGAGCGTCTTGCGGCCGGCGCGCGGGTCGAGCCCCTCCGCCCGCTGGGCGGCAGTCCACTCCGATCGCAGGCGCTTCATCTCGGCGTCGTACTTCGACGACAACCCTGCGGCCCGCACGAGTGCGCCCGCACACACCATCGCCAGCATCGTCATCAGCACGCCGCTCGCACGGCGGTTCAATCGCATCATCTCGAGTTCCTCCAGTCGGCCAACTTCGCCCTCCGGGCTACGGCGGACAGGTCGCCCGGCCCGGCACAGTGGAGGGTGGCTGCGCCTGCGTCAAACGTGACGAAGCGGAGGGACGGCGGATGCGGCGGGCGAGGCCTGCAGCGTCATCACCACGGCCACCCACCACCAGGTGAGTTCCGCGGGGCGTGCCAGCGGGAAGTCCACGATCGCGCACGCGGCGCCGGCGGCGACGGCAGCCGCGGTGCCGGCCAGGAGCGGCGAGACGGGGCGGGGCGCGCGGACCACCGTCAGGCCCACCAGCGCCAGCGGCAGGCAGAGCGTGAGCAGGCCCGGCACGCCGCGTTCGACGAGCACTTCGAGGTAGTCGTTGTGCACGTGGTCCGTGAGTCCGGCAAAGCGCGCATCGCGCACGCCGTCGCGCGCGGCCGAGCGCTGCCATTCGGCGAACTTCAAGGGCACCGCTCCCGGACCGAGCCCGACGATCGGCGCGTCGATGGCATGCCGCGCGACGATGCGCCAGAGATGGAGACGGCCGGCGACAGTCGTGTCGAGCGGACGGGCGGGTGAGACGAGCACCGCAAGCAGCGCGAACGCGACGACGGCCGCGAGTCCCAGGCGCACGCGGCGCGACCAGCGCAGGGCGGCGTAGAGCGCCATCGCGGCGGCGAGGCCGAGCACGGCACCGCGCGATCCCGTGGCAACGAGTGCCAGGGCCTGGAGCACGGCCGCTGCCACGTACGGCCATGCGCGTCGCCAGTCGATGGTCCGCTCGCTAACGGCCGGCGCGAGCAGCCCGGCGGTCAGCGGCAGTGTCGACGCCATCAGCACCCCGACGAAGTTCGGATTGCCGAGCGTGCCGTAGACGCGCATGCGCACGCTGGCGCCGTCGATCGGCGCGTGCCAGCCGATCACCGCGAACGGATCGAAGCCGCACCACTGCGCGAGCGCGACGATGGCGCAGCCCGTGGCACCGAGCACCTGCGCGCGCAGGAGGCGCTCCACGGGCATGTCGTGGCGTGCCAGCGCCCACGCGAACATCGGCGCCGTGATGGCCAGCGCCATCGCCTCGAACGACGGCAGCGCCGCGGCCATCCCGGACACGAGCACGACGGCCACCCACGCAAGCGTCACGACGACGACGGTCGGCCTGACATGCGCGGCAGTCGACGGGCGCACCGCGCCTGCCTGCGCACCGTCGCAGGGACGGCCATTGCTTGCCCCCGCCGCCGCGTCGTGGCGGCGGGGGTGGCCGCCCTTCAACGGCACGGCCCACAGGGCAACAGTCATGACGACCAGCCACGCCAGCTTCGGGTCCGAGAACGGCTGCTCGAGTCCCGGCCAGACCGCCAGCGGCAGGATCGCGAGGCTGGCCCGGGTGAGCAGGACGCGCATCAGAGCATTGTGGCGCAGGGCCCTCGCGGTGTGACTGCCCGCCGGATGGCCTGCCGCGCCGGACGTCTCATGTGGTTCTCATCTGTAGTCGTCACAGTGGTGCAGTGACGACTGGCCGGACGGCTGCCGCAGTACTCGGGGGCTTGCTCTGCCTGCCCGGCGCCGCATCAGGCCAGGCAGGTGCGACGGCCGATGCCATTGGTGTCGCTCTGGCAGGCAGCGGGCCACTCACGCTTGCCGAGGCATTGGCGCGCGCGAGGGCGTACTCGCCCGCGATTCGCGCGGCAGACGCGCATGCCACGTCCGGTGCCGCCGTCGCGGATGCCAGCCGGCGATGGCAGGGTCCGCGTCTCGATCTGTCTGTCGAGAACCTCGGCGTGCGAGGACTCGACCGGGATGGCTTCGCGTGGATCACGCAGCCGCTCGACATCGGTCCGCGGCGATCCACACGCGTGGCCGCGGCGCGCGCGTCGCAACAGTGGCTTGCCGCGACAGCCGACGCGAGACGCCGCGAGACGGACGTCGCCGTCATCGACGCCTACCTGACCCTCGTCGAGGTGCAACAAACGGCAGCGCTGCTCGCCGGGCACGAATCGACGATCGACGAGGCGGTGCAGGTGATGGCCCACCGCGTCCGCGAAGGGGTGGCCCCCGAGGGCGATCTTCGCAAGCTCGAAGCCGAGGCCGCACGCACGCGTCTCGCGCGCGTCAGGTCCGAGCTCGCGCTGCGGCAGTCGTCGCTCGCATTGGGCGTCCTCATCGGACGCGTCGACAGCACGCTCGGCCAGCACGTCGTGCTCCCCGCGCTGCCCCCGCTCGACGACGGACACGCCGATCTCGCGTCTGCCGTCGACCGGCGTGCCGACATCCGCACAGCCGTCGCACGCGTCGAGGAGCGGCGGGCCCTGGCGTCAGCCGAACGCGCGGCAGGTTCGGCCGCCTTCGCCGCGATGGCTGGCTACAAGCGCACGTCAGGGTTCAACACGGCCACGGCCGGCGTCTCGATCGATCTCCCGATCGGCGCCCGCAACGCCACGGATCGTCTGCGCGCCGACGCCGACGCCTCCGCCGCCGCGTTCGATCTCGAACAGGCGCGCGCTGCGGCTCGTGCCGACATCGAAGGCGCGCTCCTGGCCATGCAGGTGCTCGCGGAAGAGGCCCGCCGCGTCGACGATACGCTCGTCGCCCCGGCGGTCGACGCCCGCCGCGCGGCACGTGCGGCATTTCGCGAAGGCACTGGCGATGCGCTCACGCTCGTCGACGCCGACCGCGTGTACCTCGACACGCAGCGCGACGCGCTCGCGGTGCGACTCGACGCCGTGACCGCCAGCATCCGCGCCCGCGTGGCGCTTGGATGGGACCCTCTGCCATGACCCGCACCGGCTTCGCGCCCAGACGGCTACTCACCACGATCGCGATTGCCACGAGCGTCGCGTGCTCGTCGACGCACGAACCACGCGCCACGACGCCGGACGCGCCCACCGAGGGCGTGGCCCTGTCGCCGGCCGGCCAGGCGATGGCCGGTATCGAGACGCAGGAAGTAGAGGTCGAGTCGGCAGGCCCGACGCTCGAAGCCATCGGCACCGTCACGCTGGACGACACGCGCACCGCACGCATCGGCGCGCTCGTCGAGGGCATCGTCTCACGCACGCAGGTGGACGTGGGCGATCGCGTGCGCGGCGGCGCGCTGCTCGCGGGCCTGCACAGCCACGACGTCCACGATGGCTGGGGCGACTACCGCAAGGCGGTGGCCGATCGCCGGCGCGCGGAACAGGAGCTCGCATTCGCCGACGAGACGCTCGCGCGTACCGAACGGTTGCTGGCCGACAAGGCGGCCTCCGTCATGGAAACGGAACGCGCGCGCGCATCGCAGGGGGGAGCGCGGCAACAGCTCGTCGCGGCGACCGCAGAAGTGCGGCGCGCACAGGATTCGCTCGAGCACCTCGGGATTCCCGTCGATGCCAGCGCGCGATCCGCCGACGAGATTCCGGTGCGCACGCCGCGTGCAGGCGTCGTGCTGGAGCGCCTCGTCACGGCCGGCACCGCCGTCACGCCGGGCACCGCGCTCTTCGTCGTGAGCGACACCTCGTCGCTGTGGGTCGTCGCCGAGGTCGACGAGGCCGACATCGGACGCGTCAGCATCGGCTCACCAGTCGAGGTCGTCGTGGCGGCGTACCCATCGGAGCGATTCGACGCACGCGTCGCGCGCATCGGCGACACCATCAATCCCACCACGCGTCGCGCCATCGTGCGCTGCACGGTGACCAACACCGACGGCAGGCTCAAGCCGGGGATGTTCGCGCGCGTGACGATGGCGGGAGCGGGTACGTCGACGCGGGTGCGCGTACCCGTTGATGCCGTTCAGGATCTCGGCGATCGACGGGTGGTGTTCGTGTCCGACGGTCCTGGCCGGTACACCGCGCGCGACGTGGAGACGGGACCCGAGCGCGACGGACGCATCGACGTCCGCCGCGGGCTTGCAGCCGGCGAGAGCGTGGTCACGCGCGGCGCGTTCCTGCTCAAGTCGCAGGTGCTCGGCCCCTCGGCAGGCGAGCCGTGACGATCGGCCTCGTCGAACGCCTGACGGCGTGGGCGCTCGAGCGCCGCGCCTTCGTGCTGGTGTGCGTCGCGGCACTGGCAGCCACTGGCCTGCTGGCGTGGCGCGACCTGCCCGTCGAGGCGTTCCCGGACCTCACCAACAACCAGGTCGTGGTGGTGACGCAGACGCCCGAGCTCGCGGCACCGGAAGTCGAGCAGCGCGTCACCTACCCGATCGAGACGGCGCTCATGGGGACGCCCGGGGCCGAGGAGGTCCGCTCGATCTCCAAGTTCGGGCTGTCGATGGTCACCGTGGTATTCGACGATTCGGTGCCGGTGTACCTCGCACGCCAGCTCGTCACCGAGCGCGTGAACGAGGCGAGGAGCCGCATCCCTCCCGGCGCGGAACCCACGCTCGGCCCGGTGGCGACGGCCTTCGGCGAGATCTACCAGTACCTCGTCGAGGGAGACGATGCGTCGGTGATGGCGCGCAAGACGCTGCACGACTGGTCCGTGCGCAATCGCCTGCGCGCCGTACGCGGCGTAAGCGAGATCAATTCCTGGGGCGGGCTCACCGAGCAGTATCACGTGATCGTCGATCCGCGGCGCCTGGAACGGTACGGCGTAAGTCCGGCGCGCGTGATCGAGGCGCTGGCCGCCAACAACGCGTCGTTCAGCGGCGGCTTCATCGAGCATCGATCCGAGCGGACCACCGTCCGCGGCGAGGGGCTGCTGACCAGTCACGCCGACGTCGGCGCCGTCGTAGTGTCGGCCGTCGACGGCGTGCCCGTGCTCGTGCGCGACGTCGCCGACGTGCGCTCAGGCCCGATGCCGCGCCAGGGCGCCGTGACGCGCGACGGCCGCGGCGAGACGGTGGCCGGCATGGTCATCATGCTGAAAGGCGAGAACGGCCGCGACGTCGGTGCGCGGGCGATGCTCCGTATCGAGGAAATCCAGCAGTCGCTGCCGGCCGGCGTGACGCTGACGCCGTTCTACGACCAGACGGCGGTCATCGATCGCACGGCGGCGACGGTGCGGCGGAACCTGCTCGAAGGATCGCTGCTCGTCGTGGCGGTGCTGTTCTTCTTCCTGCGCGACGTCCGCGCGTCGCTCATCGTCGCCGCCGTCATCCCGCTATCGCTTCTGTGCGGCTTCATCGGCATGCGCATCTTCGGCGTCTCGGCCAACCTCATGTCGCTCGGGGCGATCGACTTCGGCCTCATCGTGGATGGTGCCGTGGTGATGATGGAGAACGTCGTCAGGCGCCGCGGCGAGGGCAGGAGTGACAGGTCCGCCGCGATGGAAGTGGCGCGGCCGATCCTCTTCGGCGTGCTCATCATCATCGCTGTGTATCTGCCGATCTTCACGCTCGAAGGTCTCGAGGGGAAGATGTTCCGCCCGATGGCGATCACCGTGTGCTCGGCCGTCTTCGGTGCGCTGCTGTTGGCGCTCACGGCAGTGCCCGCCGCCTCGTCGCTCCTGCTGAAGGCCACCGCACACCACGAAGAGCCGGGGTGGTTCCTGCGCCTGCGCGACAGGTACGTGACATACCTGACCGGCGCGATGCGTCATCGTGCGCGTACGATCGCGGTGGCCGTCGCCACGGCGTCGATCGCGATCGGATCGCTGTGGTTCATCGGCACCGAGTTCATGCCCCGCCTCGACGAGGGCGCGATCCTGATCGAGACGCGCCGGCTGCCGTCGGTGTCGCTCGAGGAGTCGGTGGACATCTCGACGCGCGTCGAGCGCGCGGTGCTCGCCTTTCCGGAGGTCTCGCAGGTCGTCACGAAGATCGGTCGCCCCGATCTCGCGACGGAAGCGATGGGCATCTACCAGGGCGACGTCTACGTCAACCTGCATCCCGAAGACGAGTGGACGACGGGCAGGGACAAGGCGGGGCTGATCGACGCGCTGGCGGCCTCGCTCGGCGAGATGCCCGGCCTCGACGTGAACTTCACGCAGCCGATGGCGATGCGCCTCGACGAGGTCGTCTCCGGCGTGAAGGCCGACGTGGCGGTGAAGATCTTCGGCGACGACGACGCCACGCTCGAACGGCTCGCGGCGCAGGTGCGGAGGGTACTGAGTGAGGTGCGCGGCGTCGCGGATCTCCAGGTGGAGATCCTGTCTGGCGCGTCGCAGCTCCAGATCGTCATCGACAGGGACGCCATCGCGCGATACGGCCTCGATGTCGCCGCCGTGCAGCAGGTGCTGGCCGTGGCAATCGGCGGCCACGAGGCCACCGACGTTCTCGACGGGCCGCGCCGCATCCCCGTCGTCGTGCGCTTCCCCGCAGACACGCGGGCGAACGAGGACGCCATCGCGGGCCTGATCCTGACGGCACCCGGTGGCGAGAAGGTGCCGCTCTCGCGCGTGGCGCGTCTCACGCGCACGAGCACGCCGGAAGCCATCGCCCACGAAGACGGGCAGCGCCGGCTGGTGGTGCAGTGCAACGTCCGCGGCCGCGACATCGGCAGTTTCGTGGCCGACGCGCAGAGCCGGCTTGCGTCGGTCACGCTGCCCGCCGGATACCATGTCCGCTGGGGCGGACAGTTCGAGAACCAGGCGCGCGCGATGGCGCGGCTGGCGATCGTGGTGCCGCTGTCGCTCGCGATCATCCTCGCGCTGCTGTACGTCACGTTCCGCACGGCACGCCACGCGCTGCTCATCATCCTCAACGTACCATTCGCGCTCGTGGGCGGCGTGGCGGCGCTGTGGCTGCGGGGGCTCAATCTGAATCTGTCGGCGTCTGTCGGCTTCATCGCGCTCTTCGGCGTGGCCGTGCTCAACGGCGTGGTCCTGGTCTCGGCCGTCAACCAGCTCAGGGCCGAGCAGGTGCCGCTGCGCGACGCGATCCTGCGCGGATCGGCGTCGCGACTGAAGGCCGTCCTGATGACGGCTCTCGTGGCGGCGCTCGGCTTCGTCCCGATGGCGCTCTCGCACGGCGCGGGGGCCGAGGTGCAGCGGCCGCTCGCCTCGGTGGTGATCGGAGGCATCATCACCTCGACGCTGCTCACGCTGATCGTGCTGCCAGTCGTGTATGAAATGATCGAGGGTGCGTTCCATGAGACTGCTCGTCGTCGAGGATGACCCCACGATCAGCCACTTTCTGGTGAAGGGCCTGCGCGAGGACCAGCACCTCGTGGACCTGGCCGAGGACGGCGAGACGGCGGAGGCCCGCGCGCTCACCGGCGACTACGACGCGATCCTGCTCGACGTCATGCTTCCCGTCCATGACGGCTTTGCCGTCTGCCGGCGCCTGCGCGCGCACGGCGTGGACACGCCCATCCTGATGGTGACCGCGCGCGACGCCCTCGACGATCGGATCCGCGGCCTCGATACCGGCGCCGACGACTATCTCGTCAAGCCGTTCGCGTTCGACGAAGTGGTCGCGCGCCTGCGCGCGCTGACGCGGCGCGGCCGTACGCGCAGCCTGTCTGCCGTGCTGGCGGCAGGCGTCATCACGCTCGATCAGGAAGCGCACCAGGTCCGGGTCGCGGGTGCGCCCATCTCGCTGACGGCCACCGAATACCGACTGCTGGAGTTCCTCATGCGGCGCGCCGGTACGATCGTGTCGCGCAACCAGCTTGCCGAGCACGTGTGGGGCGGCGACTACGATCCGGGCTCGAACGTGGCGGACGTCTACGTGGGCTACCTGCGCCGCAAGCTCGCCGGCACGGCGGCAGCCGACCAGATCAGGACGATTCGCGGGCTCGGGTACATGTTGGCGCGTTCGGAGACCTGAGTGCGCGCGCCGCTGTCTTTCAGGACCCGCCTCACGCTGCGCTGGACCATCGCGTTCGGCCTGCTGCTCGCCTGCGCAAACCTTGCGGTGTACCTCGGCGTGCGTACCTACGTGCACCGCGACTTCGATGCCACGCTCCGCACGCTGGCGGGCACCGAGATCGTGTCGTCGACGGACGAGGACGGCGAGCTCCACCTGCACGACCTCGCGCTCGAGGACCTGATCGGTGGCGACTACACCGACAAGTTCGTGCAGTACTTCTCCCTCGACGGCCGCATCGCGTTCCAGTCGACGGTGCTCGGCGGCAGGCGCGTGCTCGACGAGGCGGAGTTCGCGCGCGCGCTGGCGGGCGATCACCGCGTCATCACGCTGCGCATCGGCGACAGGCGCGGACGCGTGGTCACGGCGCTGATCCGCGATGCCTCCACGTCGTACGTCGCGGCGATCGGGCTATTCACCGACGCGCTCGACCTGATGCTGTCTCGCCTCGCCGCCATCCTCGTCGCCGTGTGGGTCCTCGCGCTCGGCGCCACGGCGTGGATCGGCTTCCTCCTCGCGTCACGCGCGCTCGAACCCATCGACGCGATCACCGCGCGCGCCGCGCGCATCGCGACGGGCGACATCGACATGCGTCTCGATCCGCCGCACGTGGACGATGAGATCGGGCGAATGACGCGGCTGCTGAACGAGATGCTCGACAGGCTGCACGCCGTGATCGACAGCCACAAGCGGTTCGCCGCCGACGCGTCGCACGAACTGCGTTCGCCGCTCACGGCGATGGCCGGCGAGATCGACGTCGCGTTGCGGCGCGAACGCGACACCGACGACTATCGCGACACGCTGGAGCGCCTGCGCGCGCAGATCGACGGCCTGACGCAGGTATCCGAGCACCTCATGCTCCTTGCACGCGTCGAGGAGCGCGGAGAGTACGTGGCAGCCGAGGAGGTCTCGCTCGACACGCTCGTCGGCGACGCATGCACCAGGGTCGCAGGACTGGCGACCGCGCGCGGCGTCACGATCGCGTCGGACGCGCTCGACGGGTTCGTGGCGTACGGCCAGCCCGGCCTCCTCGCCCGCGTGATCGACAACCTGTTGTCCAACGCGATCCAGTACAACAGGGACGGCGGGACGGTTCGCATCGCCGCGTTCGACGAGCCCGCGGCCGGCGACGCGTGGGAAACGGGCCGGGTGCGCATCGAGGTGTCGGATACGGGGCCTGGTATCCCCGCGGACGAATGGGAGCGCATCTTCGATCGCTTCTACCGCCGCGAACCGTCGCGATCGCGACGCACGGGCGGCGCGGGGCTCGGCCTGGCCCTGAGCCGCGCCATCACCGCCTGGCACGGCGGCACCCTGCGCGTCCGCGCGTCGGGCGCGCAGGGGACGACATTCGAACTCGTCCTCCCGGGTCAGCGCGACCAACGGTAGGGGCGGCGCATCTGTGTCAGACTTCGCGACAACCCCGGAGGATCACATGTCATCGATCGACACTTCGACGCTCTCCCGCCGCACGTTCCTAGCGGCGACCCTCGCCACGCCGCTGACGGCAGCGCTCTCGGCCGCTGTCCGACCCACTGTCGGTCTCGAGCTGTTCTCGGTCCGTGGGGAGCTCGCCAAGGACCTGTTCGGTACGGTTCGCAAGGTGGCCGGGATCGGCTACGAAGCCGTCGAGTTCTTCTCGCCGTACTACCAATGGGACACGGCCTACGCCAAACAGGTGCGGCAACTGCTCGACGACGTGGGGCTGAAGGCGCCGTCGACGCACAACTCCGCCGACGTGTTCACGCCCGAGGGGCTGAAGAAGGCGGTCGAGTTGAACCAGGCCATCGGCTCGACGCTCGTCGTGATGGCGAGCGCGGGCCGTGGCGTCAGCACCATCGACGACTGGAAACGACTGTCCGATCGGCTCGCGCAGGCGTCGGAGACGCTGCGCCCGCTCGGCATGCGCGCGGGCTTCCACAATCACCAGAACGAGTTCACGGCCGTCGAGGGCACGCGACCGATGGACGTGATCGCCAGCCGCACGCCGCGCGACTTCGTGCTGCAGCTCGATGTCGGCACGTGCGTCCACGCCGGGCAGGATCCCGTGGCGTGGATCAAGGCGCACCCCGGACGCATCGCGAGCATCCACTGCAAGGACTGGGCGCCTGGCGAAGGACCCGACAAGGGATACCACGTGCTTACGGGTGAAGGCACCGCCAACTGGCCAGCCATCCGCGCCGCCGCCGAATCGGTCGGAGGCGTCGAGACGTATCTCATCGAGCAGGAAGGCAGCCGCTACACGCCGTTCGAGACGGTCGAGAAGTGTCTCGCCTCGTGGCGCGGCATGAAGGCCTGACCGCGCGCGTCAGGCGATCGCATCGATGCGCGCCTTCAGGCCCGCCAGCGCGTCGATCTGGCCGGTGAGGCCATCCCGGGCGGCAGTCAGCGACTGCTGCTCGGCCCGCACGAATCGGCTGTACGGGGCGATGCCTTCCTGCAGCCGGTCCGTGCTGCGCTGCAGTTCGCGCTCGAACTGCGCGCGCAGCGCCGTGGCGAGCGTCTCGCGCAGATCGTGGACCTTCTGGCGGAGTTCCTGCTTCGCCTTGCGGCGACGCGCCGGCACGATGAACAGGCCCACGGTCGCGATCACGCCCGCCAGCACGATGCCCGTGATGTCCGCCGCGGCCGTCGTCGCGGCGATGGTCACCAGCGTGCCGAGACCGAGCGCACCCGCTCCCGCCGCCGCGGCTGCCGCAACGGCGTTGCGCGCGCCTTCGGCCATCACCGCCGCCTCGCGCTGCCGATCGAACCCGTCCACCACCCGCTGCGCTTCCCTGCCGACGGACTCCAGCAGGCGCCCACGTTCGAGGTGGAATCCCGCCAGCTCCGGATCGCCGACGATCCGATCGCGATACTGACGACGACGGTCGGCAAGGTGCGACGTGACCTGCTGCCACTGACGCAGGTCCGTGCTGACCATCCAGTCGATGAGATCCGACACCTTCCGCTCGATCTCCGCGGGGGCGTCGGCCACCACTTCCCTGACGAAGCGCTCCTGCACCCGCGACTTGTCCAGCAGTTCCATCACCCGCGCGAACCGCAGCACATCGTCGAACCACGCCTGCCCGCGCTGTTCCATCCGGAGCAGGACGTTGTCGATGTCGCCCATGCGCAGCGAGAACTGCTGCTGGACGTCGGCGCGGTGGATCGCGTGCTGTTGATCGACGTCGCTCAGCAGGCGCAGATCATCCTGCAGCAGCGCAAGGCGGCCGTCGGTGACGCCGAGGTAGCGCGATGCGAGCGCCGCGCCGACCCCGACGGGATTGGCGAGCTTCAGGCGCAGGCGTTCGCGCTGGTCCAGCCTGTCGTGCACGAAGCGTTCGAGCGCCTCGAAGCGGCTCGCGGTCCACACTTCGGGGTGGCCCTGCCTGGCGCGCATCGCGAGCTTCGCACTCACGGGGAACGTCTCGGGCGCGGTGCCGAGCGTCTCGCGGGCGTGATCGGCCACAAAGGCGGTCACTTTCGCGATGTCGGCCTCGGTCTCCAGCAGGTCGATCTTGTTGACGACGAGGACGACCTTCTTGCCCCATTCGCGGATCGCGGTGAGGAACTGCCGTTCGCTCTCGGTGAACGGCCTGTCGGCCGACGTCACGAACAGCACGAGATCCGAGCGCGGCACGAACTCGGCCGTGATGGCTTCGTGTTCGCGGATGACGGCGTTGGTGCCCGGTGTGTCGACGAGCGTGATCTCGCGAAGGACGTCGACGGGCGCCGCGATCACATGGAGGTGGTCCGATCGCACCACGCGGCTCGCCTCGTCACCGTAGCGCAGCAGGTGCACCTGCGCCGTCGTCGGCGTGACGCCTTCTTCGAGGACCGGTGTCCTGAGGAGTGCGTTGATGAACGCGCTCTTGCCGGCGTTGAACTCACCGACGATGACGACGAGGAACAGGTCGTCGAGCTGCTGGACGGACCGGCGCAGTGCGTCGAGCGCGTCAGGTGCCGCCTCGAGCCCCGTGAGCAGGTCGAGCAGCGCGGCGAGCGTGGCGCGCTCGTCGCTCAGGAGCTGCTGGTCCTCTGGACGGAGGAGGGCGGCGGGCATGCGCGGTCAGCGCGGCGAGACCACGTCGGCGTCGGCGCGCACGCCGCGTGCCTGCTGCGCGCTCGCCAGCAGTTCGAGGAGCGGTTCGGTCTGTTCGAACGACAGGCACGCATCGGTGATGCTCTGGCCGTATACGGCCGCGCAGCCCGGGACGTAGTTCTGGCGGCCTTCGACGAGGTGACTCTCGAGCATGACGCCGAAGATCGGCCACGACCCGTCGGCGACCTGCGCGGCGACGTCGTGCGCAACGTCCACCTGCAGGCGATGGTCCTTCCGGCTGTTGCCGTGCGAACAGTCGATCATCACGCGTTCGGGCAGTTCGTTGGCCCTGAGGCGGTCGCACAGCTCGCGCACCGCTGCCGCGTCGTAGTTCGGCCCCGTGCGCGTGCCGCCGCGGAGGATGACGTGGCCCGTGTCGTTGCCGGTGGTCTGGAAGATCGCCGACACGCCCTGCTTGGTGACCGACGGGAACAGGTGCGGCGAGCGCGCCGAGAGCACGGCGTCGACAGCCACCTGGGCGCTGCCGTCGGTGCCGTTCTTGAATCCCACGGGCATCGAGAGGCCCGACGCGAGCTCGCGGTGGACCTGACTCTCGGTGGTGCGCGCGCCAATCGCGACCCATGAGGTGAGGTCGGCGATGTGCTGCGGCAGCTGCGTGTCGAGGAACTCGCACGCCGTCGGCAGGCCGAGCTCGTTCACGTCGAGCAGGAGGCGGCGCGCGAGGCGAATCCCCTTGTTGATGTGGAAGCTCTCGTCGAGGTCGGGATCGTTGACGAGCCCCTTCCAGCCGACAGACGTCCGCGGCTTCTCGAAGTAGCAGCGCATCACCGTGATGAGCTGGTCCTTGTAGCGTTCGGCGACGGGCAGGAGCCGCTTCGCGTAGTCGAGGGCGGCGCGGGTGTCGTGGATCGAGCAGGGACCGACAATCACCACGAGGCGTCCGTCGCGGCCGGCCAGCACGTCGGAGATGGCCGCCCGCGTGTTGGCAACCACGTTCGAGGCGGCCTCCGAGATCGGGAGCTCTTCGAGCAGGATGGCGGGCGGCAGCAACGGGCGGGTCTGGGCGATACGGAGGTCGTCGGTCCTGCGGAACATGTCACCCGCCAGATTACCGTACCCGCCGCCAAAACGCCGAGATCACCACGCCGAATCGAGCGCCAGGAGCCTTGTGGCGCCGCTGGCGGGACGACGACCGCCGAGCCATTCCACGCGGGTGAACGGGCGCGTCGGATAGACCCTGTCGGTCATGACGGTTTCGCCTTCGTTGGCGAAGACCTCGATGACCGAGACGTCGAAGATCACGCGAATCGGGATCTGGGCCGACGGCCGCAGGGGTGCCGTGTGACGCTCGGCGTAGCCCTTCGACGACTCGCCGAGGCGGGACCGCTCCCTGTCGATCGAGAGCGTCCTGTGGTCCGCGCTCACCGCGACGATCGCCTCTTCGCCGTTGTCGTTACTGAAGCGGAGTCCGACGTCCTCCGTATCTCCGGCCGTGACGACGAACGTGATGTCGGCGCTGGGGGGCAACGGGAGCGGGGTGCTGCGCAACTCCTGATGCTTCCGCGCGTCACCGGCCACCAGGGTGCCGAGACCGCCGGCCGGTTGCTGGAGGAGGCGCCAGCCGTCAGGCGTACGGCGCACCCGCAGGCGCCGCGGGATCGACTGCGCGCCCCGCCACGTCATCGTCGGTTCATCGTTGGCGTACTGCCAGTTGCTGATCCATCCCATCCAGATGGGGCCGCGGTCCTGCGACGGCAGATCCGAGAACGAGATCGACGCGTAGAAGTCCTTGCCGTGATCGGCCCAGAGCGCCTCCGCTGACGCCGGCGTGTCGCTCACGAAGCGTGTGCCGTCGAAGTCGCCCACGAAATACTGTCCACCCGAACCGCCCTGCGGACCGCCGGGGTTGACGTCCACGTCGAGCACCCAGCGCGACTGCGTGGGATCGTGCTCGACAGGCACCTGCATGAGGTCCGGACACTCCCACACGCCGCCAGTCGCACCGGCGGGCCCGAAGTCGCTCAGGAACGTCCACGCCTTCAGGTCGCGCGACGCGTAGAACCGAACCTTGTGCTCATCGGGGAGCGCCACCACCATCACCCAGCGCGCCGTCGGGGCGTGCCAGAACACCTTCGGATCGCGGAACTCCCGCAGGCCGATGTCGATGACGGGGTTGCCCGCGTACTTCTGCCATGTGCGCCCGCGATCCTGGCTGACGGCGAGGTTCTGCGTCTGCGTGTCGCGGCTGTGCCCCGTGTAGATGGCCACGAGGCATGAGGGGTCGCCGCCGGACACGCGGCACAGGCCGCTCGTGTTGCGGTGGTCGACCACCGCGCTACCCGAGAAGATCATGATGCCGTTCTCTTCGCCCAGCGCCAGCGGCAGGTGCTGCCAGTGCAGCAGGTCGCGACTCACGGCGTGTCCCCACGACATGTGTCCCCATGTGGGGCCTTGCGGGTTGTGCTGGTAGAAGAGGTGGTATTCGCCCTTGTAGTACACGAGCCCGTTCGGGTCGTTCATGAAGTGGCGCGCGGGCGTGAAATGGATGCGCGGCCGGAGCGGCTCCGTGTAGGGCCGCGGCTGCGGTTGAGCCGCAACGACGCTCACGCCTACGGTGGCGATCACGGCGAAGCGACCCACGAGAGGGGCGTACATGCGCATCGGTGCGCACAGCGTACAACGGCTGTGATGCGGCCATGCACGTGCTCGACCGATGGCGCGGTGATGCGGTACGGTGCCTGTATCGCCATGCCAGTCATCACCACCACCGCCACGCCAACCACCACCATCCACTACGAGGAGCGCGGCGAGGGCGCGCCGATCGTGCTCATTCACGGATGGCCGCTGAGTCATCGCATGTGGGAAGGGCAGGTGAATGCGCTCGCGGCAGCGGGCCATCGGTGCATCGCCTACGACAGGCGCGGGTTCGGGGAGTCGGGCCGTCCAGCTGGCGGGTTCGACTACGACACGTTCGCGTCGGACCTGAACGACCTCATCACCGCGCTCGACCTGCGCGACGTGACGCTTGCGGGGTTCTCGATGGGCGGCGGCGAGGTGGCGCGCTACATCGGGCGCTACGGGACGTCGCGCGTCAGGGGCGCGATCCTCATCGGCGCCGTGACGCCGTTCATGCTGAAGACCGACGACAACCCCGAGGGCGTCGACGGCGGCGTGTTCGATGGAATGAAGGCCGGCGTCACGTCGGATCGCATCGCGTTCCTCGAGTCGTTCATGAAGCCGTTCTTCAACTGGACGCCTGGCTCCGGAACGCCGAGTGACGATGTGGTCGCGTACAGCAAGTCGATCGCATGGGTCGCGTCGCCGGTGGGCACGCAGGACTGCATCGACGCGTTCGGTCGCACGGACTTCCGTCGGGACCTCGCGGCCGTCGACGTCCCGACGCTCGTGATCCACGGCGACGCGGACCAGATCGTGCCGCTCGAGGTGTCCGGTGCGCGCGCCGCGGCGATGATCCGCGGCGCGAAGCTGGAAGTGGTGAAGGGCGCGCCGCACGGGCTGAACGCCACGCACGGCGCCGAGCTCAACGCCCTGATGCTCGGGTTCCTCGAGCGGTGAGCCAGGGGTTGGAACCCCTGGCCTCCAACGGAACCTCTACTTGAGCGATGGCAACAGGGCGGCGAGCGCCCTCATGCGGGTGGCGTCGGCACCAGACAGCGTGGCGGCGCGCTCGTTGATGCGATCGGCGACCATCGACAACTGGCTCGCCTCGCCGCTCGTCACGAGGCCGCGCAGCATCTCCACGCGGTCGGACGGCACGGCACCCGATCGCACCAGCTGATCGACGTACGCCAGCGCAACGGCGCGGTCGGCCGGCCACGTCGCCTTGTCCTGGTGCTGCACGTTCCAGCTCTTCGCGTGCACCTTCCCCGCGGCGTCGAGCTCGTTGCTCGTGAGGACGTCACTCGCCGTCAGCTTGAACACGTCGAGACCGCGCGACATCTCCGACCCGTACACGTACCCGTTGTACCAGTACGCCGACCAGTAGCCACCCGTGATGAGCCGCTTGGCGTCGAGCGGTCCGCGATCGAAGAACGCGATCTCCTTCGGGTTGGCCGAGTCCGTGAAGTCCATCACCGACACGCCGCCCTGATACCAGGCCTGCACCATCAGGTCGCGTCCGGGCACGGGCACGAGCGACCCGTTGTGCGCCACGCAGTTCTCCGTGGCAGTCTGCGGCGCGGGCAGCTTGTAGTAGCTGCGGAACACGAGCTTGCGATCGACGATGTCGAAGATCGCGTTGGCGCCCCACGTGGGCTGATCGGTGGCCAGGCAGCGCGGACGCATGCCGCCACCCCACTCGTCGGTGAACACGACCTTCGTGCCGTCGTTGTTGAACGTCGCCGAATGCCAGTACGCGAAGTTCTTGTCGGCCACGGCGTCGAGGCGCTTCGGGTTCGCCGGATCGCTGATGTCGAGCAGGATGCCGTTGCCCGAGCAGGCACCGGCCGCCAGGCCGACAGCCGGGTACACGGTGATGTCGTGGCACTGGTTGGTCACCGCGGTCTTCTGCGTGCCGGGACCGTGATCGCCGCCGGCCCACAGGCCGGCGATGTTGCCCTTCTCGTCGGCGAAGATGCGCGGCCGCGCCACGATGCGCGCGTCCTGCGGGCTGGCGAGCGGCACCTTGATCACGTCGATGCTGAAGAGCGCCGTCTCGGGATCCTCGCCGGGCTCCTTGCCCGAGCACCCGGCGAGTTCCTCGGCCGAGCGCGTGCCGGCGGTGCCGGATCCGTACACGTAGACGTTGGCCGAATCATTCGGATCGGTGACCAGCGTGTGCGTGTGGGAGCCTCGGCATGTCTGCACGGCCGCCACCTGCTTGGGCGTCTTCACGTCGCTGATGTCGAAGATGCGCACGCCGCGGAAGCGATCCTTGCTGACCGGATCCTCCACGCCGCCCACGCCGCAGTCGAGCCGCCCGCGCGTCTGCTCCACGGACATGAACAGCAGCGACCCGTGTACCGACACGTCGCCCTGACCGCCCGGGCACACGACGGAGGTCACGAGCGCCGGGCTCGCCGGGTTGCTGATGTCGTAGACGTTGAAGCCGCTGAAGTTCCCGACGAACAGGTGATTCCCGCTGAAGGCCAGATCGGAGTTGGCGAAGTTCAGCCCACCCCACGGGCGCGGCGGCGTCTTCGGCTTCGCGGCAGGCTTCTTCGCCTTGGCGTTCGCCGGGGGCCCATCCTCGTCCGGCATCCGCGGATTCGGCTCGCCGGCGGGCGCCTTGGGATCGAAAAACCCCTGGGGCTTGGGTACGTTGGCCAGCAGCTCGATTCCGCGAGCGGCGACGCCGGCGTCCTTCAGACCGGCCTTCAACCCGACGCGCGGATCGGTGGATGACGAGGACGTCTGCGCGGCGGCAGGCGCAACAATCGTGGCCGTGAGGGTCGCCACGGCCAGTACACGAACGACACGATTCATCTTCCCTGCTCCTTCAGCATCGCGCGCATGCGCGCGATTTCCATCGACTGATCCGCCTCCACGTCGGAGACGAAGTCGAACATCTCGGGTTCCTGTCCGCCGCCTGGTGCCGCCAACAGCTCCCGCACCATCGTCAAGGCGCCTTCGTGGTGCTGGATCATGCCTTCGAGGAACAGGCGATCGAAGGCCGGGCCTTTCGCAGCGGCGAGGCGCGCCATCTGCGCGGGCGTGAGCATCCCGGGCATCTGTCCGTGCGCCATGTGGTGCGCGTGCGGATCGGGCAGCGGCTCTCCGCGATGCTCCAGCCACTCACGCATCATCTGCATCTCGTCGCGCTGCGACACGTCGATCCGCAGCGCCATCCGCTTCAGATCGTCGTTCATGGTGCGCGTCTGGACGAGCGCCACCATCTCGAGCGCCTGCGCATGGTGGCCGATCATGCCCTGCATGAACGCCGTGTCGGCAGGACGATGCCGCACGCCGTGCGTGTCGGTCGCCTCGTCCGCGCTGATCTCGCGCGTGGGCTGTCCCGGCGCGCCCGGTTGGACGATACGAGGCGCCTGCGCGCCGACAACGACAGGAGCGACGAAAAGGGCTGCCAGCAAGGCCAGGGCCGATACGGCTGTGCTTGACACGTATTGATGGTGTCACGAAACATGGGTCGGCTCCCACTCGTCTGATACGCGCTCGTGCGCGCGCAGGACCACTTGTGGAAGTTCCTTTTCGGCCGGAGAGAGACCCTCATGTTCAAGCACGTACTCGCGGCGGCAACCGTCGCTGTGTTGATTCAGGCAGCACCCGCCGTGGCGGCACCGATCCAGTGGAAGACCGTCGACGGCGGGAACGACCACTGGTACGAGGTGGTCGCAGCCGAAGGCATCACCTGGACTGCGGCACAGGTCGCGGCAACCGCCGCCGGGGGATACCTGGCGACGATCGGCAGCGCAGAAGAGGACGCGTTCGTCCAGTTGCTGCTCCCGACGAACGTCGCCTTGCGATCGCACTACTGGATTGGCGCAGAGAATGTCGGGACCGGCCCCTTCACCTGGGTGGACGGGACTCCGTTTTCGTACACGAACTTCTGGGGTGGAGAGCCCAACAACGCCGCGTACGGCGACGATGAAGAGGACTACCTGGCGTATGACCTGCGCGATGGGTACGGGTGGAACGACGCGCCGAACGAGTTGCACCGCTACTATCAGTTCGCTCGCGGCTATGTCCTCGAGAAGAACGCCGCCACCAGCGTGCCCGAGCCGGCCAGCCTGACTCTCCTGGCCCTCGGTGCCCTCGCCATGGGCGTGGCCCGGCGTCGACGGTAAGACACGCGCCTGCGACTGCAGAGCCACGCGGCCCGGGTCCCTCGCGGACTCGGGCCGTTGTCGTTGGCGGGCATCTGCCTTCGCGGACGTCGTCGCGCCGCCATGCGCTACAGCCGAGGTCACAAGGGCTATACTCGCCCTGCCATGAGCCATCCCGGCGCGTCTGCGTGGCCGGATCACCCCTCGTCCTTCGCGGACCTGCTCGTCTCCGCCCTCCGCGAAGCGGTTGTCGTCACCGACGCCGACGCCACCGTCACGTACTGGAACGACGGCGCGACGCGTGTCTTCGGATGGACGGCCGACGAACGCGTCGGCCGCCCTCTCGTCGAACGTCTGCCCGAGCACGAGCGCGAGGCGGTGGCCGCACAGATGCGCTCGATACTCGCCGGCAACGAGTGGCACGGCGAGTGTGAGGACTACCGCAAGGACGGCACGCGCGTGTGGCTCGACGCCAGCATCCGCCCCCTGCGCGCAGACGATGGGACCGTGGTGGGCATCCTCGGCATCGCCGAGGACATCACGGCGCGCAAGGACGCCGAAACCGCCCAGCAGGAGAGGGAGAAGGGACTCGCCGAGCAGATCCGGCAGTCGCAGAAGATGGAAGCCATCGGCAGGCTGGCCGGCGGGATGGCGCACGACTTCAACAACCTGCTCACGGTGATCAACGGCTACACGACCCTGCTGCTCGACAACGCGCCGGCGGACGCCACGCAGCGGGAGGCGCTCGAAGCCGTCCGCGACGCTGGCGAGCGCGCCGCGGCGCTGACGGCACAGCTCCTCACGTTCAGCCGCAAGGCGGTCGTGGAACCGCGCGTGATCGATCTGAATCGCGCGACCGAGTCGGCGCTGCGCCTGTTGCGACGCCTCGTAGGTGAGGACATCCATCTGTCGACGGAGTTCGCATCGTTCCTGCCCACCATCCGCATCGATCCGGGGCAGTTCGAACAGGTGCTGATGAATCTCGTCGCGAACGGTCGCGATGCGATGCCAGCCGGCGGACGTCTGCGCGTCGCGACATCGGAGGTGCGCGTTCCCGCGTCGCCGTGCGCGCAACCACTGGACCTGCCGGCGGGCCGCTACGTGCGCCTCACCGTGGCCGACACGGGCGACGGCATGGACGAGAACGTGCTGTCGCACATCTTCGAGCCGTTCTACACGACCAAGACCGTCGGCAAGGGGACGGGGCTCGGCCTCGCCACCGTCTACGGCATCGTCAGGCAGGCTGGCGGGACGATCACCGTCGAGAGCGCCGTCGGCCGGGGATCCACCTTCCACGTCGTGTTGCCGGCAGTCGACGGCGACGTGGAACCCGGAGAGTCGCGCTCACGGCGGGCGACGCCGCGTGGACACGAGACCCTGCTCCTCGTGGAGGACGAGGGCGCCGTGCGCCGCTTCGCGCGGCTCGCGCTGGAGATGCAGGGGTACCAGGTGATCGAGGCAGCGTCGGCGCGCGAGGCGTTGAGTCTCGCACCCGAGACACTCGCAGGCGTGGCCCTGCTCGTGACCGACGTCATCATGCCCGTCACGAGCGGCCGCGATCTCGCCGGGATGCTCAAGCGACAGTATCCGCTCATGCGTGTGCTGCTGATGAGCGGATACACGAGTGACGTCGGGGGGCCGAACGGCGCCGAAGCCTTCCTGCAGAAGCCGTTCACACCGCAGGCCCTCGCACGCAAGGTGCGCGACGTCCTGCAGTGACGCGCCGTCAGCGCGAGAACACGGCTTCGTCGAGGTTCATGATCGTGTTGACCACCACGGTCCACGCCGCCACGTCAACGACGTCGAGCACCGCGTCGGGTGGCCGTTCGCCGGTGCCGAGCAGTGCCTTCGCCGCGTGCGCATCCGATACGAACCGCTGACGCGTGGTCGCGTGAAGCCGCATCAACGTGTCCACCTCGGACGATGATGGCGTGCGCGACAACACGCGCCTGAACCCCATCGTCACGCGATCGGCCGGCGACGCGTCGCTGCGAACGAGATCCTCCGCGAGCACCCGGGCACTCTCCACGAACTGCGGATCGTTCATCAGGATGAGCGCCTGCTGCGGTGTGTTGGTCCGCTGCCGCGTGACGATGCAGGTGAGGCGCTCCGATGCGTCGAACGCCGTGGCCGAGGGCGGCGGTGCCGCACGCTTCCACGCCGTGTAGAGGCTGCGCCGATGGAGCGCCTCACCCTTCGACTGCGGATACGTCGAGCCTGCCGCGAGCGCTTCCCACACGCCGGGCGGCTGATAGGGATACACGCTCGGACCGCCGATGTGGCGCACGAGCAACCCGCTGGCCGCCAGCGCGCTGTCGCGTATCTGCTCGGTGGACATGCGGAACGACGGCCCGCGCGCGAGCCATGTGTTGTCCGGATCGATGCCACGCGCCTGTTCGTCGGCCACCGACGCCTGGCGGTACGTGGCGGATGTCACGATCAGCCGCTGCGTCGCCTTGGCGTCCCAGCCCGACTTCACGAACGTCGTCGCGAGCCAGTCGAGGAGTTCGGGATGACTGGGCATCCGGCCCTGGCTGCCGAAGTCCTCGGCCGTCGCCACGAGCCCGCGACCGAACGCCTGCGCCCAGTAGCGATTCACGAACACGCGAGCCGTGAGCGGGTTGGACGGAGCGAGCAACCACCGCGCGAGGCCGAGCCTGTTGCGCGGCAGGTCGTCCGGGAACGGCATGATGGCCTGCGGCGTGCCCGGGGAGACTTCCTCGGTTGGTGCGTCGTAGGCACCGCGCGCGAGCAGGAACGTCTTGCGCGGCGTCGCCTGTTCGCGCATCACCATGACGCTGGGCTGCGCGGTGAGGATCGCGTTCTCTTCTCCGCGAATCGTGGTGATTTCGGCGAGGCGCTCGCGGTGCGCCTTGTCGACGCGCAGGACGTAGTGCTCGCGCAGCGCCGCCCGCTCGTCGGCCGACAGGTTCACCGACCCCGGTGTCAGATGCCCGGTGCCCGATGCCCGGACCTTTGCGATGAGGCTCGCGAGCGCGTCGTCGCGACCGGCGAGTGCCGCGACTTCGACGGCGCTCAACTGCCTGGCGTACGCGCGGAAGTCGTCGACGCTCACGTCGCGCAGGGATTCCTTGCTCAGTTCGCCGACGCTCCCGAGACGCAGGCCGAGCGGTGCGCCCGACATCTGTCGCCCTTCGATGCCGCTGTTGAACAGGCTGCGGTGGAGGTTGTCGACGAGCGTGCGCGTGGCGAGCGGCCGTCCGTCGAGGAACAGGCGAAGCCCCGCCGCGCGGCTCGATCCGTCGTAGGTCAGGGTGAGGTGACGCCACTGGTCGGGTGCAACGGCCTCCGTACTCCTGATCTCGATCGAGTCATCAGGCGCAACGTGGTGCAGCGCCGCTGTCACGGTCCCGTCGGATTCGACACGAACGAGGTACCCGCGATAGCCGTTCGCGAAGCTGCCCGACCGCGTGATCAACGGACCCGCCGTGCCCGCCACGTCCATGCGGAACCACGTGGCGAGCGAGAACGGCTCGTGCCTGTCGAACAACGCCGCGTCCTGCGGTGCCTTGATCTCGCTGTCGCCGCGCAACCGCTGTGCACCGCCGATGCGACCTGGCACGGTCACGGGCGCGCGATCCTCGTCGCCGCCGAGGAACGCCGGCCCCGCCGCCGAGCCCGTGTTGACGAACGTCTTCATCGGCACGAGCGTGCTGTTTCCCTTCCTGTCCTTCACGAGCACGCGTCCCGGGCGCATGTCGTCGAGCGGCAGGTGCACCACGAGGCCATCGTTGGCGGGCAGGCGGTCTGTCCCCTTCGTCGTGCGCAGCCATGCCGCGAAGCCCTCGTCGTACGCGGGAGCCTCGACGGCGACCTGTGGTTCGAGCCCGGCGCGCCTGGCGCGCAGATCCGCGAGTCGCGTCTCGGCCTCGGACGACGGCAGGATCACCGTGGGGCTCGCCATGCCCGAGTACGGCGCCTGTCCGGACTCGTTGACGGTGTTGAAGAACGCGAAGAGCTGGAAGTACTCCTTCTGGCTGATCGGGTCGTACTTGTGGTCGTGGCAGCGCGCGCAATCGAGGGTCACGCCGAGGAACGCGCGCCCGAGCGTCTGCACGCGATCCGCGACGTACTCCACGCGGTACTCCTCCGGTACGATGCCGCCTTCCTGGCTCTGCATGTGGTGCCTGTTGAAGGCGGTGGCGAGGCGCTGTTCCCGCGTGGCATCCGGCAGCAGGTCGCCCGCGATCTGCCAGGTGATGAACCTGTCGACGGGCATGTTGTCGTTGAACGCGCGGATCACCCAGTCGCGCCACGGCGACATGTCGCGCGGCACGTCGTCCTGATAGCCGTGCGTGTCGGCGAAGCGCGCGATGTCGAGCCATTCGGCGGCCATCCGCTCGCCATAGGCCGGCGACGCGAGCAGGCGATCGACGAGCGACTCGTAGGCGTTCGGTGACGCGTCGCTCACGAAGGCGTCGACTTCCGCCGGCGTGGGCGGCAGGCCCGTGAGCGCCAGCGTCACGCGGCGGATGAGGACGTCGCGCGGCGCCTCCGGCTGCGGCGACAGCCCCTTCGACGCGAGTGGCGCCTTGACGAACGCGTCGATCGGGTTGCTCGCGGAATCGTGCGAGGGCAGGGCGGGCACCTCCGGCATCGACGGCGGCGTGTACGCCCAGTGCGGCGTCCACTCGGCGCCCTGATCGATCCAGCGCACGAGCAGGGCCTTCTCGTAATCGGTGAGCGTGAGGTGCGACGCCGGCGCCGGCATCAGTACGGCGGGGTCGTCGCTGAGGATACGGCGCACGAGCTCACTGGAGCCCGGGCGGCCGGGCACCACGGCCGTGCGGCCCGACGACAGGCGCGCGAACGCGACGTCACGGACGTCGAGCCGCAGTTCGCTCTTGCGCGCCGCCTCGTCGGGGCCATGGCACATGAAGCACCTGTCCGAGAGGAGCGGCCTGACGTGCAGCGCGAAGTCCACGCGCTCGGGCAGTCCTTCGACGGCTGGCCCCGGCACGCCGCAGCCGGCGGTCGCGCCGGCCACCACCGCGGCCAGGACGCACCGTACGATGACCTTCTTGCTGGTGGTCACTCGTTCACGCCTTCCCTGTTGCCCGGTCTTCTCCTACCGCTGGATGCGCGCCGAACCGCCCTTCGCGAGCGCACGCACGTCCTCCACCGTCGCCATCGTCGTGTCGCCGGGGAACGTGGTGATGAGGGCGCCGTGCGCCCAGCCGAGGCGGACGCTCTGCTCGGGGGATTCGCCGGAGAGCAATCCGTAAATCAACCCTGACGCGAATCCGTCGCCACCGCCCACGCGGTCGAGCACGTCGAGCTGCATCACGGGTGCCGTGACGCGCTCGCCGCCGAACCACGCGACAGCCGACCAGCTGTGGCGATTGGTGGTGTGGACTTCGCGCAATGTCGTGGCCACCACCTTGATGTGCGGGTACTTGTCCACGACCTGCTGGATGGTCTCGAAGAACGCGCTCGTGTCGAGCGCCGAGTCCTTGCCCGCCTCAGGGCCCTTCACGCCGAGTGCCTTCTGCAGGTCTTCCTCGTTGCCCACCAGGACGTCCACGTGCTCGACGATGCGCGAGAAGACCCCGGCGGCGCGCGACACGTCACCTTGCGCTTTCCAGAGCTTTTCGCGGTAGTTCAGGTCGAACGACGTGACGGCGCCAGCCTTGCGCGCGGCCTGCAGCGCTTCGATGATCACTTCCGCCGTCGTCTCCGACAGCGCGGCGAAGAGCCCGCCGCTGTGGAACCAGCGGACGCCCTCGCCGAAGATGGCGGCCCAGTCGAAGTCGCCGGGCTTCAGGAGTGCTCCCGCTTCGTTTGCGCGGTTGTAGAAGACCACCGGCGGGCGCACGCCCATGCCCTGGTCGCTGTACACGGTGGCCATGTTCGGCCCGCGCGCGCCGTCGTGATCGAAGTACTTGTAGAACGGCTTGACGCCCATCGCCCTGACGCGCTCCGCGATGAGGTCGCCGACGGGATATCTGACCATCGCCGTCGCAATCCCCGTGCGCAGCCCGAAGCCGTCCGAGAGGTTGGCCGCGACGTTGAACTCGCCGCCGCTCACGTGGATGTCGAGCGAGCGCGCCTTCCTGAACGGGACGCGACCGGGATCGAGCCTGTGGATGATGGCGCCGAGAGAGACGAGATCGAGCGAGCCTTGCGCGGGGACGGAGAGAGTCATGAGCGATCGGTTCAGGGAGAGGGTCGGCATTCGGCCGACGGTTTTCGTGCGTCAGGCATCGGCCCACTGCGTGTGGAACGAACCGTCGCGATCGGTGCGCCTGTACGTGTGCGCGCCGAAGTAGTCCCGCTGGCCCTGCGTGAGGTTGGCAGGCAGCCTCGCGCTGCGGAACGCGTCGTAGTAGGCCAGTGACGCGCCCGTGGCGAGCACGGGGATGCCAAGGCCGACCGCGGTCTGCACGAAGGTACGCCAGCCCTGTTGACGCTCGGCCACAGCGGCACTGAACGACGGGTCCATCAGCAGGTTGACGAGCGACGCGTCGCGCGCGAACGCCGCGCGGATGTCCTCGAGCAGCGTCGCGCGGATGATGCAGCCCGCGCGCCAGATGCGCGCCACCTCGCCGGGGTCGACGTCGTAGCCGTACTCGGCCGACGCCATCCGCAGCAGCGCCATCCCCTGCGCGTACGAACACACCTTGCTCGCGTAGAGCGCCTGTCGAGCGGCGTCGATGAGCGCGGCGCGATCGCCGCTGAACGCGGCGCTCGGCCCCGTGAGCACGCTGCTTGCCGCTACGCGTGCGCTCTTCTGGGCGGAGATGAGCCTCGAATCCACCGCCGCGTTCACCGTGGGAATCGGTGCGCCGACGTCGAACGAGTTCTGGCTCATCCACTTGCCGGTGCCCTTCTGCTGCGCTTCGTCGAGGATCACGTCGACGAGCGGGCCTCCGGTCTCGGGGTCGACCTGCGCAAGGACCGCGGCGGTGATCTCGACGAGGTACGACTTCAACTCGCCGCGATTCCACTCCGCGAACAGCGCACCGATCTCCGGCGCTCGCAGGCCGAGGCCGCGACTGAAGACGTCGTAGACCTCGGCGATGAGCTGCATGTCGCCGTACTCGATGCCGTTGTGCACCATCTTCACGTAGTGCCCGGCCCCGCGGGCGCCGACGTGACCGACACACGGCTGTCCGTCCTCGGCGCGTGCGGCGATGGCCTCGAGGATCGGCGCCACGGCCTCCCACGCCGCCGTCGATCCGCCCGGCATGATCGCGGGGCCGCGCAGCGCGCCCTCCTCACCGCCCGACACGCCGGTGCCGAGGTAGAGCAGCCCGCGCGCCGCGAGTTCCGCTTCGCGGCGATCGGTGTCCTTGAAGAAGGAGTTGCCCGCGTCGATCACGATGTCGCCGGGCTCGAGGTGGGGCGTGACGTGGGCGATGACCTCGTCGACGGGCTTGCCCGCCGGCACCATCAGCAGCACCTTGCGTGGCCGCACGAGCAATTCCGCCAGGTGCGCCGCCGACGACGCCCCGACGACGCGCCGCCCGTCACCCACGGCAAACGCCTGCGTCTTCGCCGCATCGAGGTCGTACCCGACGACCGAGAATCCCCGGCTCTCGATGTTGCGAGCGAGATTGCCCCCCATCACACCCAGGCCAATGACGGCGATGTCCACGGGGCACATTGTGAACCTGTCAAAGAGAAAAGGGGAAGGGACAACGGACAAGGACAGCGACAAAGAGACAAGGAGCAAAGAGACAAGGGGCAAGACGAAGGAAGGAGAAGGAAGGCTGTGGCAGCGGTGTGCGAGCACCGTTGGCCTTCCCTCTGTCCTCTTTCGTCTTGCCCCTTGCGCCTTTTTCGCTGCCCTTGTCCGTTACCCCTTGACCTTTTCCCTTTTCACCGCATCTCAGCGCGAAGCGTGACCGTCTGCCCCGGTGGGATCTCCACGTCGAAGGCGATCGGCGTGAGCCCAGGAGAGTGGATCTCGATGCGATGGGGGCCGGCTTCCAGGTTCAGGTGCTGGAAGACGCCGTCGAAGTCGTCGACGATGCCCACGTAGTTGTCGTCGGCGAAGACCTGTGCGTCGCGAGGCGCATCGGTGATCCGCAGTCCGCCGTACGTCACGCCCGGAGTCGGGTCGTAGTACGTCGTCGGGACGGTGCCGAACGGGTAGAGACCGTCATCGCCGTAGTAGACGCCGACGCCGATGCTCGGGCGGTAATAGTACGGCTGCCAGTACCCGAAGCCGAGCACGCGCGGGTAGATGAAGCGCGGCGAGATGACGCTGTAGCTCCAGGGCCCACGCCAGCCCGGCGCCACGTAGCGCGGACGGCCGTAGTAGCCGTAGCTGTAGGCGCGCGGCGAGACGTACGCACGCGGGACCGCGTAGCCCGGACGAGCGGCGTACCCGGGACGACCGTAGTAGCCGGAGCGCGCCGAGTAGCCGGGACGCGGCGCGTACGCCGGACGACCGCGATCCCCGCGCACGCCGTAACCGGGACGCGAGTACTGGGGCGTGGCTGGGCGCGCTGACTGGTAGTACCCGCGTCCGCCGTCCCCTCGAGGCGCGGCGTACCGGCCCGAGCCGCCACGCGGTCCGGCCGATGGACGCGAAACCTGGGGCGCCGACTGGCGCTGCTGCGGCTGGCCGTACGAACGTCCGCCGCTCGGACGACCACCGCCCCCATCCCGACTGACGCTCGGGCGGCCACCTCCGCCGCCTCGGGATCCGCCGTCCCCACCGGGATTCCGCTGTCGCTGCGCCAATGCGGGCGACGCCACCAGCAACCCTGCGAGTACTGCTACGGTGACCACTTGTCTGGACATCATGGGACGCTCCTGCCCGTGAGTATTCAATTCGCGGGCCAGCTCTCCGAATCGAGGATTTCCGCAGTGTATCGCGCATCGCCGGTGACCGGCGTCCTCGGACACCGGCCGGACGGAACGCGCCGTCCTCTTGCGGCGTCAGTAGTCCTGATGCGCCACACCAGACGAACCTTTCTCGCCACGGGTCTTGCCGCCACGACGGGGACCGCCGCCTGGGCGAGCCTCTCGGAGTCCTGGGCGGCCCGTTTCATCAGGGGCCGGATCGCCGAGATCGGGCAGGACGTGCCATCCGCCGCGTTCACGCCAACGCCGGCGACGTGGAATGCCAACGCCATCACCCTGGCATGGCTCGGGCACGCCAGCGTGCTCGTCGACTTCTACGGACTGCGCATCCTCACGGACCCGACGTTCTTCAACAGGATCGGCATGTCCGTCGGCGTCGGCACGCTCGGTCCGCTGCGCCTGTCGGCGTGCGCGCTCGCACCCGGTGCCGTACCGCACGTGGATCTGGTCCTGGTCACCCACGCCCACTTCGATCACCTCGACACGCCGTCGCTCGCCGCGGTGCCGGGCAAGCCGGTCGTGGTCATGGCCCACGGCACGTCCGATCTCCTGCCGCGACGTGACACGGCCGGCATCCACGAGCTGCGCTGGGACGAGACGGTACGCGTGCGCACGCCGCGCGGTGAGGCTCTCGTGCGCGCGATCGAGGTCCGCCACTGGGGCGCCCGCGTCCAGCGCGACACCTGGCGCGGCTACACCGGCTTCATCGTCGAGCGCGAGGGGCGGCGCCTGATCCTCGGTGGAGACACCGCGGAGACCCCGGCCTTCCGTGCGCACAGGCGTCACGGTCCCTTCGATGCCGCCGTCATGCCCATCGGCGCGTACAACCCGTGGCTCAGCAATCACTGCACGCCCGAACAGGCGGTGCAGATGGCCGACGCCGCCGGTGCCCGGCTGTTCGTACCCATCCATCACCTGTCGTTCAAGCTGAGTCGCGAACCCGTGAACGAACCGCTGGAACGCGTTGAAGCGATGCTCGCGAAGGAACACGATCGACTCGCGCTGCGCGCGATCGGCGAAACGGCGATCCTGTCCTGAGATCGCTTCGCTCGCAGCAGTAAGGACGCGGCTCAGCCATTCCCCAATCGTCAGCCCCCGTTCGGTCTCTCACCGCGGGTTCGTTTTCAGCGACGTGACGTCAGGATTCGCCGACGCGGCCGTCAAGGCAGGCATGCCTGCTGATGAGTTGTTCAGCACGCTGTACGCCGAGCTGCACCGCCTCGCGCGGCGAGAGGTCAGGCGACGCCAGCCATTCGGCGGGTTCAGCGCGACAACGCTGCTGCACGAAGCGTATCTGTCCATGTCCTCGCGCGAAGGCACGGTCTTCGTCGATCACGCACGGTTCATGGCATACGCCGCCCGCGTGATGCGCGGCATCATCGTCGACGACATCCGCCGACTGCGATCGGGCAAGCACGGCGGCGACTTCCACATCACGGCACTCGACACGCGGCACGCACCGGTGCTCGCGCACACGAGCCAGGTGCTGCGCGTCGCCGACGCGCTCGACGCGCTCGCGCAGGCCGATCCGGCGCTGGCCGAGATCGTCGAGCTGAAGTTCTTCTGCGGCTTCTCCTTCGGCGAGATTGCGCGCATGCGCGGCGTGTCCGAGCGCACCATCCAGCGCGCCTGGGAAAAGGGCCGGCTCTATCTGCACTACGCCATCGCGCAGGCGCACCCCCACGCCACTCCCGCCGATGCTGCCGTTCCCGCGTGATCGCTGGCACGTCCTGAGCCCGTACGTCGATCGGGCGCTCGACCTCGCACCCGAGGCGCGCGGCCCATGGCTTGCCTCGCTCGAGGCGATCGACGCACTACTGGCCCGGGATCTCCGCTCGCTCCTGCTCGATCGCTCGCACACCGGCTTTCTCGAGGGCACGGCGCTCGAGACCCTCACGAGCGATACTCCGCCGCTGACCGGCCAGGTGATCGGGGCATACCGGCTCGTCGAGTTGTTGGGGCAGGGCGGCAGCGGCATGGTGTGGCGGGCCGAGCGCTGCGACGGTCGCTTCGAAGGCCAGGCCGCCATCAAGCTGCTCGACCTTGCGCTGATCGGACGATCGGGCGAGGAACGGTTCCGGCGCGAAGGCACGATCCTCGCGCGCCTCACGCATCCGGGTATCGCGCACCTGATCGACGCCGGCGTCTCGCCGACAGGCCAGCCGTATCTCGTGCTCGAACTGGTCGAAGGTCAGGCGATCGATCGCTACGCCGACGAGCAGGGGCTCGACGTCGCGTCGCGCCTGCGCCTGTTCCTCGACGTGCTCGCCGCCGTCGCGCACGCGCACGCGAACCTCATCGTGCATCGCGACATCAAGCCGGGCAACGTACTGGTGAGCGTCGACCGACGCGTGAAGCTGCTCGACTTCGGCATCGCGCAACTCGTGCGGCGCGCGTCTGACGGAGACGAGCCGGTCGCGGGACCGCTCACGCGGGAGATCAGACGGGCCCTGACGCCGGCGTTCGCGGCGCCCGAGCAACTCGCCGGCGGATGCGTCACCACGGCGACCGACGTGTACGCGCTCGGCGTCCTCCTGTACGTGCTGCTCAGCGGCCGGCATCCCGCCGGCGGAAGGGTGAACGCGTCGGCGTCGCTCGTTCGCGCCGTCCTCGACGAGGAGCCGCCGCCGGTCTCGATGGCCGTCATCGATGACCGGAGCGAGGAGGTTGCCGGACACGCCCCCCGTCGCGGCTCCGGCACCGCACGCCTGCGTCGCGCGTTGCGCGGGGATCTCGACACGATCGTCGCGAAGGCGCTGCGGAACGACCCGGCGCAGCGCTACGTCTCGGTGGCGGCGTTTGCCGACGACATCCGGCGGTATCTCGACCGAGAGCCGATCGCCGCACGCGGTGGCGCCGTCGCATACCGTACGGGCCGCTTCCTCCGACGTCACGTGCGCAGCGTCGCCGGCGTCGCGATCGCCGTCGTGTGTCTCGTGTCGATGGCACTCCTCTACGCAACCCGCCTCGCCACCGAACGCGACCGGGCGCAGCGCGAGGCCGCGAAGGCGGTAAAGGTGAGCGAGATGCTGATGTCGGTGCTGACGAGTGCCGACCCGTACGCGATTCGCAGCGGCGCCGGAGAGCCGACGATGCGGAGCATGCTTGACGAGGGCGCGGATCGCGTGCGGCGCGAACTGGCCAACGAACCTGGACTGCAGGCCGAGATGCTCGGGCTGCTGGGACGCACGTACCGCCGCCTGGGCGAGTACGACAAGGCGCAGGCGCTCCTCGTGCAGGCCGTCGACAACGCCTCGCGTGCGGCCGACGCCGATCCGGGCGCCGGCGCGAGCGCGCTTGCCGAACTGGGCGTGGTGCTCGTGGATCAGGGCGACTACACCGGTGCAGCGCGCACTCTGGAACGGGCGCTGGTACGTCAGCGCGCGCTGCTCGGCGCGCGGCATCCCGACGTGGCCATCACGCTCGCCGAGCTCGGGCGCGTGTACCAGGACCAGGGACTGTCCGACCGTGCTGAAGCGCTGCACCGCGAAGCCCTTGCCATCCGGCGAGCCGTCCTTGGCGAGGAGCATCCCCAGACGGCCGTCAGTCAGAGCGACCTTGCGTCGGTGCTGCGGCTCGCCGGCGACGTCCATGGAGCCGACGCGTTGCTCCGACTGAGCCTTGAGACGAACAGGCAGACGCGAGGCGCCACGCATCCCAACACCGCCACCACGCTGCACGACCTTGCACTCGTCACGGCTGGCCGTGGCAACTGGGCAGAGGCGGAGCGCGAGCTTCGCACGGTACTCGGCATGCAGCAGTCGACGATGGGACCGTCGCACCCGACGGTGGCCACGACGCTCAACAGCCTCGCGCGAGCCGAGATGGCGCTCGGGCGTCCACGCGATGCCGCGCTCACGCTCGATCGTGCGCTCGCCATCGTCGAGCCCGTGCTGGGCCCCGAGCATCAACTCGTGGCGATCTACGCGCTCAACAGGGCCGCAGCGTACGTGGCCATGGGCGAGACCGCGGCTGCGCTTCCACGCCTTGCGGAGGCCGTCACCGCACGATCGCGAGCGCCTCTCGTGGTCCCGGCGCGACGGCGCACCATGGCCAGCGACGACTGGGACATGGCGGCCGCGAACGCACTGCTCGCGGCCGCCACCGGAACACGAAGGGCTGCGACGCCCGCGCGCGAGGCGCCGACGCCGGAGGCTCAGCGTCGGGTTCCGATCGTGACCCAGTAGTCGCGCGGCACGCAGATGCCGAGCGCGTTCGTGAACCGCCCGTGATAGGCGATGAAGTCCTCGCGGAGTTCCTCACGCGCCTCGGTACTCAGGTTTTCCGCGAGCGTCCGCGTCGGGCCGTATCCCGTCGAGAACGTGGACCACGCCGCCGCGGCGTTCGGCTCGCGGTAGTACGACGTGGCAGGCTCGAATCGCAGTTCGAACGCCGCGCCGAGCAGTTCCTCGATCCGCGTTGTCCGTCCCCAGGCAAACGGCGACGGAGGTGGCGGCGTGGCAGACACGGCCATGTGCGCCTTCATGACCTGGAACATGCCGAAGACGGTGCCATCCGGCGACCACGTCGCGAGGGCGATGCGCCCGCCGGGCCGCACGACGCGCGCGAGTTCGGCCGCCGCGGCTTCGGGCCGGCTCGCGAACATCACGCCGAACGTCGAGATCACGGCGTCGAACTCGCTCGTTGCGAACGGAAGCTGCTCGGCGTCGCCGATCTGGTAGTCGATGGACAGCTTCTCGGCCAGCGCCCGGGCGCTGGCCGTCTCGAGCAGTTCCTCCGCGATGTCGCAGCCGATGACCTGCGCCCCGCGACGGGCCACCACGCGCGAAGCCCATCCTGTTCCCGTGGACAGGTCGAGGATCTTCTCGCCATGGATCGGGTCCAGACGCAGAACCGTGTGCTCGATGGCATCGGCGATCCCGCGGCTGATCTGGTCGTACGCGCCGCCGCCGCGGCTCCAGACGCCTGCCGCCTGCATGTTGTGTGGACGAATCTTCGAGCTCATGAATGACTCCTTGGTACAGGGACCGATGCGGTCCCGAATGAAACGACTCCACGAAGGGGCCGCACAGGAGTCATCGAAAACGGCGCCCGGATCCCGACATCGGCCGAGCTCGCGGCGTTTCGTCATTGCGCATTCGTCGTTCGTCATCCTCCGCGTTTCCGGCAGCGCAGCAGCGCGGCATTGACTGAATGTCCCGCTCACCGTACCGTCGCTCATCATGCGCACGCCGCCGCTCCTGCTTTCCTTCGCCGCCCTGATGCTGGCGGGCTCGTTGCCAGTCGGGCTCGCCGGTCAGACACCCTCCACGACGCCGCGTGCGTTCATCGACGGCACGGGGCCGGGATGGCGCACGCTCGGGCCCGACGACTTCGCGCCGGTGAACGGGTATGCCGACACGTGGAGGTGGGAGGGCGACCTGCTGAAGTCGACGGGCGTGCCGATCGGCGTGATGCGCACGCGCGATCAGTTCCTCAACTTCGAGCTGGTGATCGAGTGGCGGCACATGAAGTCGGCCGGCAATTCCGGCGTGTTCGCGTGGGTGCCGATGAAGGCGCTCGACGGGCTGCCGCCCGATCGGCTGCCGCGCTACGGGATCGAGATCCAGATGCTGGACCACGGCTATCGCGAATGGTTCCGCAAGCAGAGCGGCGGCAAACCCGACGGCTGGTTCACGACCAACGGTGACATCTTCCCCGTCGGCAACTCGAAGCTGGACAACTTCGAGCCGCGATCGCCTGACGGATCGCGCAGCTTCCCGCGCAAGGAACTGAGCCGTGGCGTGGGCGAGTGGAACCACTACTACGTCCGCGGCATCAACGGCGAGATCCGGCTCTGGGTGAACGGCGAAGAGGTGTCCGGCGGGCGCAACGCCGACCCGCGTACCGGGTTCCTGTGCCTCGAGGCCGAAGGATCGCCCGTCGAGTTCCGCAACATCCGCGTGAGGGAGCTGCCGTGAGTCGTAAGGATCTGCTGTCGCGTCGCGCGTTCGTGCAGCACGGCGCGATGGCCGCCGGTGCCTTGTCGGTGCCCGCGCTCATGGCGGGCTGCGGCCGCGCAGACGAGCCCGAGCCCGCTCCGGCGGAGACGCCAGCCGAAGCGCCCGCTGCGCCCGGCGGGTTCCGCCTCATGACGCTCGACCCGGGCCACTTCCACGCCGCGCTCGTGCAGAAGTCGATGTACCCCGACGTCGATCCGGTGGTGCACGTCTTCGCGCCCGAGGGCGAGGAGCTGAAACAGCACCTCGCGCGCATCACCGGCTACAACGCGCGCGCGGAGAATCCCACGCACTGGGACGAGCGTGTCCACACGAGCGCCGACTTCCTCGACCGCATGCTCGCCGATCGCCCGGGCAACATCGTGGTCATCGCCGGCAACAACGCGCGCAAGGCGGAGTACATCCTGCGGTCCGTCGAAGCGGGTTTCAACGTGCTCGCCGACAAGCCGATGGCGCGTACGCCCGCCGACCTGAAGACGCTGGAGCAGGCCTTCGCCGTGGCGAAGGACAAGGGCGTGCTGCTCTACGACATCATGACGGAGCGCTTCGAGGTCACGAGCCTCCTGCAGCGCGCGCTCTCGCGCGTGTCGAGCCTCTTCGGCGAACTGCAGCGCGGCACGCCGGAGGAACCGGCGATCACGAAGGAGAGCGTGCACCACTTCTCCAAGACGGTCTCCGGATCGCCGCTCATCAGGCCGGCGTGGTTCTTCGACGTCGAACAGCAGGGCGAAGGGATCATCGACGTCACGACACACCTGGTGGACCTGGTCCAGTGGGCGGTGTTCCCCGACGAAACGCTGTCGCCTTCGGACGTCACGGTGCTCCAGGCACGACGGTGGACGACACCGGTCACGCGCGCGGAGTTCGCGAAGGTGACCAACGCGAAGTCGTTCCCTGCGTACCTGTCGGGGGCCGTGAAGAACAACGTGCTGCACGTCTACTCGAACGGCGCGTTCACGTATCGCCTGCGCGACGTCCATGCGCGCGTGTCGGTGGTGTGGAACTTCGAGGCTCCCGCCGGCGCGGGCGACACGCACTTCTCGATGATGCGGGGCACGCGCGCCAACCTCGTGATCCGGCAGGGTGCCGAGCAGGGCTACGCGCCGAAGCTGTACGTCGAGCGCGTGGAGGCGGTCCCTGTGGCCGAGCACGAAACCGCGCTGCACGCCGCCGTGGCCGCCATCCAGACGACGTACCCGGGCGTGTCGGTGGCACGCGATGGGAATCGGTGGGTGATGGAGGTGCCGGCGAGCTACAACGTGGGCCACGAAGCGCACTTCGGACAGGTCACCGAGCACTACCTCTCGTCCCTCAGGGCCGGCGCACTCCCCGGTTGGGAAGTGCCGAACATGATCACGAAGTACGCCACCATCATGCAGGCGTATGAGCTGAGCCGCCAGTGACCCCGCGCAGGGGCGACGCATGCGTCGCCCCTGCATCTCCCTGGCGTCTCCGCGAGGCCATAAAGTCGGCCCCATGGGCGACTGTTGCTTCGACAAACCGGCCGCCTGCCCGTGAAATCATTGAAATAGCCGACAAACGACGAGGGCCGCGCCCATGGCACGGTCCTCGCTACACAAAGGGGCAGTTCGACGGTGCCCCAGCCGCCGTCTACCGGTTCGGTACCCTTCGGGCAGACGTCCGAGGGTGTGCCGCACACGAGTCAACGGCTCATGACGCGCACGCTCTTCTCATCGCTTCTCGTTCTCGGTCTCTCCGCGGCCACGGCCCACGCCGATCCGTACACCGTTCCCGGCGGCGGCCCCGACGACTACAACTGGTTCATGCCCGGCTTCGGCAGCGGCTCGAACGGTATCGTGACCTCGACGTTCGATCCCGACGCCGTCAGCATGGCGCGCGACCCCAACACAGGAACAGCCATCGAGTTGGCCGCCGACCAGCAGCACTTCGGGCTGCCCTGGGGGGCTGAACTGCCGTTCTACGGCGACGACGAACTGGTCGGGGCCTTCGCGGGTCCGGGGTCGACCGAGGTGGCCGGCCCGAGTGCCAGCTTCGCTTTCCGGTTCGACAACAGCGTCTCCAGCAGGGCAACTGCCGTGCCCGAGCCAGGCTCGCTGCTCCTGCTCGGCGCGGCCCTGCTCGGCGCCGCGCACACGCTGCGCCGCCGCCCATAGTCGCCCGCGGCCACCGGGCCCGTCCGTCTCCCCTCGTCTCCTCGTCTCCTCGTCTCCTCGTCTCCTCGGCTCCTCGTCCCGCCGCCGG
>JADLFL010000003.1 GCA_020845575.1 Acidobacteriota bacterium
CCGGTTGCCGGGTTGCCGGTTGCCGGTCACTGCTCCAGCACGTACTCCCGCTTCGTTACAGTGCGCATGGCGAGCCAGAGGGAGGCCGCGGAGATCAGGACGAGCCAGGCGAGGCTCGTGGTGGCCGGGGGGAAATCGCGGAAGAGCGTCGTCAGGAGGCTGACGGTGCTGTCGTCGGCGGGCATGGTCTGCGGGACGAGGCCCTGGAGGTAGTACGCAACCGAGAAGCGGCGCAGGTAGCCGGGGATGAGCAGGATGGCGGGTTCCCACGCGAAGACGAACGCGAGACCGGTGAGCAGCGGCCGCTTGAACCTCGCGCCCACCCACGCGAACACGGCCCCATAGGCCGCCAGGCCGATCGCGATGACGCCGAGGTCTTTCACGAGGTCGATGAACCCGCTCGCGAGGGACGCGCCTGGCCGCGACATGATCAGCAGGTACACCAGCACGATCGACGGCAGCACGACGGCCACCGTGCACGCCAGGTAGGCGAGGTACTTGCCGAGCAGCACGGCCCCGCGCGGAATCGGACGCGAGAACAGGTAGGTGATCGTCTTGTCCTCGATCTCGTCGGCCATCAGCGACGTGCCGTAGAACACGGCCAGCACGGGCACCGCGAATCGCAGGTAGAACACCCACACCATCAACCCGAAGATCGCCCCGCTGCCGATCTTCACGCCATCGATCTGCATGCCCTGCCCCGTCCCGACCGTCAGCACGTCGATCACCCGCACCATGAGCGCGATGAGCAACGGCCCCCCGACGACGAGTCCCATGAACACCGTCCGCCGCGACCACAGCATCTGGTCCAGCGATAGATCAAAGACCCTCAGAGCCGCACTGGACAGGGACAGGGGTTGACCGGCAACCGGCAACGGGCAACCGGCAACCGGAGCCTCCCGGGCGGCAACCGGCAACCGGCAACCGGCAACGGGGGACTCCACATCGGGAGCCGGTGCACCACGGCCGGCAACCGAGGGGCCACCACCAGCGGTTGGTGTGGGTAGTTGGTTCTCGACGTTGGGAACACCGGTGTCGGAACGTGTCATTGCGGGACGTCTCCTGGGCGATCGGCGTGGACGACCCGGGCATGCCTGTTGCTCCGGAACGCGGCATGGCCGACGTCCGCGTGAGAGCCATGCTGCACCGCCTCATCATGCCCGTCGAACGCTCCTCTCCCACACGCTGACCCTCTGCCCGTCAGCGGTTGTGGGACTCCGACTGCCAGCCGTGAGCTCTCCCGGTTACCGGTTGCCCGTTGCCGGTGGCCGGCCGTGAGGCTCCGGTTGCCGGTTGCCCGTTGCCGGCTGCCGCCCGGGAGGCTCCGGTTGCCGGTTGCCCGTTGTCGGTTGCCGGCCGTGAGCCCTCCGGTTGCCGGTTGCCGGTTGCCGGTTGCCGTCACTGTCATCGCACCAGATACCCGAACACCGCGGCGAGGTTGTCGTCGGGGGAGGTGACCTCGTCGATGCGACCGAGGGACTCGGTGGCAGCGAGGGTCGTGAGTTGCGTGTAGAACGTGTCCGGCTGGTCGGTCTCGACGACGAGGGCGTCGGCTTCGAAGCGGAGGCTGCGCACGTACGGGAACGAGAGGCACTCGCGCGCGAGTTCACGGGGGCGTTCGGCGCGGATGTGGACCGTGTGTGGGTGATGGTCGATGAGCGCGCGGATGTCGTGGACGTCGCCCTCGGCGAGGATGCGGCCGTTGTTGATGAGGAGCACGTTGCTCGTCATCGCCTCCACCTCGTGGAGGATGTGGCTCGACACGAGCACGCTGCGCCCGTCGCGCGCCCAGTCGCGGATGAGGCGAATCGTGCGGCGGCGCATGAGCGGGTCCATCCCCGTCAGCGGCTCGTCGAGGATGAGGAGCTCGGGGTCGTGCACGAGGGCCTGGGCGAGTTTCACGCGCTGGCGCATGCCCTTGCTGTACGCGCCGATCTTCTTGTCCGCGGCAGGCACGAGATCGACGGCGTCGAGCGCACGCAGCGCCGCGGCGCGGGCATCGTCCTGCGAGAAGCCACTGAGGCGCGCGAGCGCCGCCACCCACTCGACGCCCGTCATCCGCTCGTAGAACGCATCCTGCTCGGGACAGAACCCGAGGCGGGTGTACGCGGCGGGGTTGTTCCAGATCGGCTGGCCCAGCACCGTGAGGCTGCCCTTGCTCGGACGCAACTGGCCGGTGACCAGCTTCATGAACGTCGACTTGCCGGCGCCGTTCGGGCCCAGCAGGCCCGTGATGCCCGGCGGGATCGAGACGGTGACATCGTTGAGGCCGATGACCTGGCCGTACCACTTCGACACGCCGTCGACGCTGATGACGGCTCCGCTCATGTCACGACCTCCACGCCCCTGACGCGACGCTCGAGGATCGATGCCGCGATCGCGATCACCGCGAGCAGCACGAGGATCGACACCGCCACGGGCGTGTGGTAGCGCGGCGCCTGCCTGAAGATCAGGTCTCCCACCTGCTCGAGACTCGCCCTGATCGAGATCCACGAGACCGTCGTGCTGCCGGTGATGAGGCGCAGCGCGTTGAACATCGCGTCGGAGAAGATGAGCGCGCCGGCAAACAGGATGCCGACAAAGCGGCTGCTGCGCGACAGCGACGACAACGCCGTCATGCCGAACGTGATCACGATCACTTCGAGCAGGCAGTACAGCGTGATCGACGCGACGAGCGACGAGTTCGCGACGAGGAACGTGAAGCTGCCGGAGAAGGCGACCTGCATGACGAGCAGCAGCATCGCGGGGAGCCAGGTGATTGCGAGCAGGAACGTGGCGAGTACCGTCATCTTGCCGAGCACGTACTCGGCGCGCGTCACGGGCTTGGAGAGGTACAGTTGCAGCGCGTTGGCGCGACGGTCGTTGGCGATGAGTCCCGACCCGACGTAGACGGTGAGCAGGAAGACGAACACGCTCTGCTGGCCGAGGAAGTCGCGGAACATCTGCACCGACGGGGCGAGGAACGGCGCGGCCTGCGAGAAATTGGCCGCGAGGAACAACTGGCTCGCCCGCACGATGAACGGAATCCACGCCGCGAGCACCAGGCCGAGGAACGCGCGGCGCGAGAGGAACGTCATCAGGCCCGCGCGAGCAATCACCGTCCAGGCGCTCGCCGCGGGCCGCCGCTCGCCCTCGTAGCGGCGGTACGACTGATCATGGATGGGCACGGCCGCCTCCTTCGATGGCGTCGATGAAGACGTCCTCGAGCGTGGGGACGCTGGGCCGCAGGTGTCGCACCTGCATGCCGTGCGCCGACGCGAGCGTGAACACGTCGCGCGCGCTGCGGCCGGCCGGCACCAGCACGCGCATCACGTCCTGGTCGGTGCCGTGCGCCTCGATGCCATTGCCTCGCAAGGCCGTGAGGAACGCCGGCAGATCGCCCTTGATGCGCAGTTCGAACACGCTGCCGCCCTGCCCCTTCAGCGTCGCGATGGGGCCCTGGGTGGCCACGCGTCCCTTGTCCATCACGATCACGTGGTCGCAGGCGTGCTCGACGTCCGGCAGCAGGTGCGACGACAGGATCAGGTTGACGCGCTTGGCGTGGCCGAGGTCGTGGATGAGCGCGAGCATCTCGTCGCGGCCCTTCGGGTCCATGCCGTTGGTCGGCTCGTCGAGGAAGAGCAGATCGGGATCGTGGACGAGCGCCTGGGCCAGTTTGATGCGCTGCTTCATGCCCGTCGAGTACGTCTCGACGTTGCGGTAGCGCGCCTCGCCGAGGCCGACGTAGTAGAGCACCTCGTGCGCGCGCTGCATCGCGTCAACAGGCGGCAGGCCAGAGAGTTGCCCGCAGTAGGCCACGAACGTGACGGCGTTCATGCCCGGGATGTGCGCGTCGTTCTCCGGCATGTAGCCGATGCGCGTGCGGATCTCCGCGGCCCTGTGCCTGACGTCGAGGCCGAAGACGTGCATCCGGCCGCGTGACGGCGCCACGAACCCCAGCAACGCCTTGATCAGCGTGCTCTTGCCCGCGCCGTTCGGCCCGAGGAGGCCGACGGCACCAGGCGGGAACTGCACGCTCACGCCGGACAGGGCGTCGCTCGGCCCGTACACGACCGTCACATCGTCGAGGGCGATCACGGAGGAGGCGGGTTCGGGGGCCACGGACACAGGCTACATACGGAGCAGGGTGGACGCCAGTTCAGCGACCGGCAACGGGCAACCCGGCAACCGGCAACCGGGACCGTTCGCTCCATCGAGGACGCCAGATCGGTTGCCCGTTGCCCGTTGCCCGACACCGTCACCGAACGCCCAACTCGTCCGCGCGTTCCCTGAGGGACTCTATGACGTTGGCGATATGGGCCTCGATGGGCAGGTCGAGCAGCGCCGCGCCGTGCAGCATGTCGTCGCGCGAGACGGCGCGTGCGAACGCCTTGTCCTTCATCCGCTTCTTCACCGACGCGGCTTCGAGGTCGAGCACGCTCTTCGATGGTCGTACGAGTGCCGCGGCCATGACGAAGCCCGACATCTCGTCGCAGGCGTACAACACCTTCTCGAGCGGACTGTCACGCGACACGCCGCTGTAGTCGGCGTGCGACAGGATCGCGCGCGTCACCACCTCGGGATAGCCGCGCTCTCGGAGGATCTCGACGCCCTTGTACGGATGGTCGTCGAGCGACGGCCAACGCTCGTAATCGAAATCGTGCAGCAGCGCCGTCACGCCCCACAGGGCTTCGTCGCCACCCATGCGTCTCGCGTAACCACGCACTGACGCTTCAACGGCGTAGGCATGACGACGAAGGCTCTCGCCCTGGGTGTACTCGTGCAGCAGCGCGAGCGCCGCGTCGCGATCGGGCACCCAGGTCACGATCGGCGCCCCCGGCGCGCCAGCAGGTACACCGGCACGCCCGTCAGCACGATCACGAGCCCCGGCCACGTGGTGGCCGGGCGATACGCGAAGAGCACCAGCAGGATCGAGAGGGCGCCGACGATGTAGAGCGCCGGCACGACGGGATAGCCGAACGCCTTGTACGGACGGGGCGCGTCCGGACGCGTGATGCGCAGCCGGAACAGGCCCGCCACCGTGAGCGCGTAGAACAGCAGCGCCGCCGAGATCACGTAGTCGAGCAGGTTCGAGTACAGGTTGCCGTACGTGCCGGTGGTCACGTCGTACGTGCGCGGCAGCACCAGCAGCACCGCCCACACGCCCTGCAGGACGAGGCCGAACGCGGGCACCTGCGCCTGGTTGAGCTCGGCGGCGCGCTTGAAGAAGAGGCCGTCGCGCGCCATCGCGTAGTACGCCCGCGCACCAGCGAGGATCAGCCCGTTCTCGCAGCCGAACGTGGAGACCATGATCGCCACGGCCATCACCACCGCGCCGATGCCGGGGAACACCGTGTCGATGAGCAGCGTGGCCACGCGATCCGACGGCGCCGACTGGATCGACGCCAGCGGCAGCGTCACGAGGTACGCGATGTTCGAGAGGACGTAGAGGCCCGTCACGATGGCCGTCCCGAGCACGAGCGATCGCGGCAGCGTGCGGCGCGGGTCCTTCACCTCGCCCGCCGTGAAACAGATGTTGTGCCACGCGTCGGACGAGAAGAGCGACCCCGTCTGCGCGATGCCCATCGCGACGAACAGGCCGAACACCGTGGCCGCCGTGAGCGACGGCGCGAGTTCGACGACGCCACGCGGTTCCCAGAGGTTGCCGAAGTTGGCCGCCACCGCGTCGGCGTTCCACCCGAGGAGCAGGCCCGTGCCGATGAGCGCGACGAGCGCGCCCGTCTTCGCCGTCGTGAAGACGTTCTGCACGACGCGGCCGTACTCGAGACCGCGCGTGTTGGTCCATGTGAGGAGTGCGATGAGGAGCACGCCGAGCAACTGCGCCGTCGAGAGCGACAGCGCGTAGCCCGACGAGATGTGGATCGGCGCGATGAGGTAGCGGTCTTCGGCGATGGCCGGGAACACCACTCCGGTGAAGCGCGCGAAGGCAACGGCCACGGCGGCGATCGTGCCCGCCTGAATCACCGTGAAGAGGGTCCAGCCGTAAAGGAACCCCCACAGTGGCGAGAACGCCTCGCGGAGGAAGATGTACTGCCCGCCCGCGCGCGGCATCATGGCGGCGAGCTCGCCGTACGCCAGCGCCGCGCCAATCGTGAGCAGGCCGGTGATGACCCAGGCGAGGAGCAGCCAGCCGGGGCTGCCGAGGAGGCGCGCCATGTCGGCCGACACGATGAAGATGCCCGACCCGATCATCGAGCCGACCACCACCATCGTCGCGTCGTAGAGGCCGAGCCCGCGCCGGAACTCGCTGTCGAGCCCGGCATCCCGCGCGTCGGCGGGCGATGGAGTCTGCATGGAACGGGGACTATATCAGGAGCCCGGGCACCGGGCACCGGGCACCGGACGGACGGGGAGCAAAGGACGAAAGTGTAGCCGCCGGAGTCATCCGGCGGTCAGCATCGTGCGGGCGCGGGCGATGACTGACGAGGCCTTGGCCGTCAGGCCGTACGGGGCCAGGGCGTCGAAGTGGGCCCACTCGGCATCCGACACATCGTCGCCGGGCATGAGGGTGCCGCTGACAGGGACGCACAGATAGTCGACGAGCACGAAGTGATACTTCACGCGGCCGTCCTCGTCGTGCAGGATGCGGTCGAAGACCTCGATCACGGCGCCCACCTGCACCGCGAGGCCAGTCTCCTCGCGGAGTTCGCGCGCCACGCCGTCTTCGAGCGACTCCCCCACTTCGAGCGTGCCGCCGGGGATGCTCCAGCGCAGCGCCAGCGGCTCGTACTTCCGCTTGATCAGCACCACGCGGTCGCCATCGACGATCACGCCGCCGACGCCGACGATGGGACGCGAGGGATAGAGACGCTGCGACACGGCCGTGGACTCAGGCGAGGCGTGCCGCCGCGGGGGGCATCGCGTCTGATGACGATGCCCGGACCGCACGGCGCGTGAGCGCGATCTCGACCAGCATCGCCAGTGGTCCCACGATGAAGAGCGCGTAGTACGGCGCGTGAACGGCCTCCATCAACCGGAACACGGCTTCGAGCGCGGCCACGAGCGCCACCACCACGCACTGCGCCCAGCGCGGACGCACGGTGGTCTTGGGGTCAGTGATCATGAAGAAGATGTACAGCTGATACATCGGTCCGGTGATGGGCGCGACCTCCGCGAGGAACGGATGGCCCGTGTACCACGCGCGCACGAACGACAGGACAACGAAGGACACGACGTAGGTGGCCGTGATGTGGAAGCGGCCGAGCGTGCCGATGATGACGGCACCGAACAGCCACACGGTCACCATCGGCAGCAGCATGTTGCCCCACTGCACGCTGAGGCTGGCCACCGAGTCGGCCGCGAGCACCAGCATCGCCACGATGCCGAAGTTCGACGGGTTCCAGATGTGCCGCCCGTCCACGCGCAGCAGGTACTTTGACGTGATGGAGATCGCTGCGCACAGCGCGTACGGCCAGAAGTCTGGCGACCGCACGAGCATCCCGATGCTGATGCCGGAGATGTAGGCACTGGCCAGGTGCGGCCACTGTCCGAGCAGCAGACGTGCGAGCACGATCTCCATGCCGATCGACGTCGCGATCGCCAGGAACGTGCGCGACCAGCTCTCGAGGAAGCCGAATGTGTACTGGCCCACGGCCAGGACGAGCGTGACGAGTACCGGTGCGAGATAGCGCTTGTCCAGCGTCATGCCGGTTCCTTCAGTGCGTGGATCTGGTTGATCGACGGCCGCTCGATGGTCTGGACCCTGCCCGACGGCCATCGCACCTCCACGCGCTCGACCGCGTCAGCGGTCCCGAGCCCGAAGTGCAGGCGACGCTGGTTCTGCGCACAGAAGCCCGATCCGGCGAGCACCTCCTGCACCTGCACCGCTCCCGCGCGATGCACGGCGACCTGCGCGCCGATCGCGTCCCTGTTGCTGCATCGATGCGTGGCCGGGCCCGGAGGGCCGGCTCTGTCTTCTTCAACGGACGGCATTCCGGGGCGACATCCGCCTTCGAGTTCGAACGCCACCCAGTTGCGGCCCTGGGCGACGTCGTTCTTGTAGAACAGCAGCGGCCCGCGCTGATTGGCCACGATGACGTCGAGCACGCCGCGATTGTCGAAGTCGGCAAGCGACACGGCGCGGCCGTCGTACTGGTCGGTGACGCCGACCATGCGAGCCACGTCGATGAAACGTCCCGCGCCGTCGTTCATCCACACGCGCTTCGGCTGATAGCCGGCCAGGCTTCGCGTACCCATGGCCGGCCAGTTGGCGGCATCGCCAATCACGACCTCATGGCCACCGGCCACCTTCGAGTAGTCGTACCAGTAGTTCTCGTTGCGCGACGCCGACACGTAGCCGTTCACGAGATACAGGTCGAGCGCGCCGTCGTTGTTCAGATCGCCGAACTGCGCACCGAAGCTCCAGCCGCCGAGCGCGACGTTCATCGACGAGGCGAGGTTCTCGTACATCGGCAGGCCGTCGGCGCGCGTCGATGACGGTACCCACAGGTTGTTGCCCTGGATGAGGATGCCCTCTTCGGAGATGTTCGAGACGTAGATCGCGAACCGGCCCTGATTGAGCACGTCGCCGACAGACGCGTTCATGCCGCTCTTGGGCGCGTAACCCACGCCCGTCTCGCGGCCGGCTTCGCGGAACGTGCCGCCATCGTTGACAAACAGCTCCGACACGCCGTAGTCGTTCGCGATGAAGAGATCGGGATACCCCGTGCCGCGCAGATCCGCGGCGACCGCCGCGAGCGCCCAGCGCGTGGACGACAACCCGCGCGCGGCGCTCACCTCCTCGAATCGCCCGTCGCCGAGGTTGCGATACAGGTACTTGCGACCGCCGTTGCGCGCGTACTCGAAGCTCTCCGGCATGATGCGCGTGTTCGGCAGCCTCCACAGGTTCACGTCGGCCGCGTAGTAGCCACCCATGAAGAAGTCGAGGTGCCCGTCGCGATCGAAGTCGAACCACACGGCGGCGTTGATGTTGGCCCACGACGGCAGGCCGGCCCGCTCGCTCACGCGCGTGAACACGCGTCCCTGCTCGTTGTGGAACAGTTCGGGGCGTCCCCAGCGATACAGCAACAGGTCGGGATAGCCGTCGTTGTCGTAGTCGCCCCACACAGATCCCATCGATACGCCCGTTGCCGGATCGTTGAGCGCGGCGAGCCCCAGCGCGGCGGCGACGTCCTCGAACGTACCGTCGCCCTTGTTGCGAAACAGACGATTGCGGGATCCCTCGCCGCTGTTGGTGACGTAGAGGTCCGAGAGTCCGTCGGCGTCGACGTCCACCACCGCCACTGCCGCGCCCATCGAGGCCACCTGCGGCATGATGTGCGCGAGCCTGGCATCGAAGGTCGGACCTTCGTGCGTGAACGTGAGTCCCGCGGCGGCAGACGACTCGGTGAGTCTGAAGCCGTAGCGATCGAGCGCGTCACCCGATGCAGCGCTCATGGCCTGACGCTGTTTCGCGTGACGGATGGCTGCCGGCGTCGCGAGCAGCGCGATGAAGAACGCCGTCAGCAGGATGCGGGCGCGAACGCTCATTGCCGTGCACCCTCTGGCGCGCCGCGCAACGCGGCGCGCGCAGCAGGGGCGACATAGCGCGTATGGTACGTGGCGAAATCCTCGGCGTGCTGGCGATACACGGGGTCGTCCTCGAGCGTGGCAGGCCGGCGGTCGTAGCGGCCCGATGCGTGCGTGGGCAGTGGCAGCACCGTGCGCGAGGCGGTGGTGTTGTAGTCACCGTCCTTCACCCATCCATCGGCAACCACGATGAAGTCACGCGTGTGGCCGGCGGCCACCGGTGGTGCTTCGGTGAAGCGCAACGCGAGCTCGTCGCCGGCGTTCATGATCACATAGCGATCGTCGACGGTCCCGAGCAGGGGCCTGACGTCGCCAAAGCGCGTGTGGAACCCTTCGAGATCGAGCCAGCGCGGCGCCACGCCCGCCACACGATACCGCGGACGCTCGGGCGATCCCGCCGCGTGCGGTGGCGTCTCCGAGAAGCCTCGATAGCGCAGATCCGCTGCGGCGAGTGGCACGCGAACGGACGTGACACTCACGTCAGGCCTGCCCACCGCCCATCCGAGTCGATCCCAGAACACTTCGAGGTTCGTCGTGAGGCGGAAGCGTCGTGGTCCCGTCGCGGGCGCGTGCGGGTGCAGCGGCACGAGGATCGTCTTGTCCTTGCCCGCCGGGAATCCCAGGCCCGTGCGCGCGGGGCGGAACGTGCCCGCTGCGTCGGCGACGTCGAGCGCCAGCCCCGCCGGTGCGGCGTGGCGTCCCTGCGACAGCGCGACGTTGATCGAGCTGTCGGTCGGATGCACCCACCCGTGCGCCACGAGATAGAGCTCGCCCTCGCGCGGAGCCGACGCCGGCAATTCGAACTCCACGGCGTGCTGCCGCGTCACGCCCTGGTACCTGCCGCGACCGGCAAAATCCAGATGCACGTCGTCTCGACGCGCCACCGTGGCCGCCGCATCGCGCCCGCCATCGTCTCGCACGTCGGCGAACGGCTGCACCAGCCCCGTGACCACTGGTTCGAGCGCGGGCCCGGGTACGGAGAAGCGCTCGTCGACGAATACTTCCGTGTCTGCCGGGTGATCGACAACGAGCAGGGAGACCGTGTCGAAGAAGTGCGTCTCCCACAGTTCGGCGGTGATGCGCAGGTCGTACGCGCCATCGCGCGGACGCAACTGCGTGCCGCCGACCTTGACCCAGTCCTCGGTCATCGCGACGTCCGCGGTCGCCTGCGCGTTGATGCGAAGGCCGAGCGGCGAGCGCCAGATCAGGTCCGTGACGAACGACATCGCTTCGCCGTCCCACGCAAACAACCACGGGCACGATCCCTTGAGTCGCTGGTCGGCGCGGATCGTCGTGTCTGCCTGCTGGGCGAACTCCGACTGCAGCACGCCGTTCGGCCAGAGGATGCGCACGACCTGACTCTGCTCCGCGGTGCCGAGGCCGATGTGGACGACAGGGCTCGTGATGCGGCGCGTCTGCGCGTGCAGCCCCGTGCGCACCTCGACCTCCCCACCGATACCGAACGCGTTGACGCGTTGATCGCCGGTGGCGGCCGCGGCACGCGGTCGGAGGCGCTGCCAGTGGTACGGCAGCGTTCCCGTACTCGTCGCACGCACCACGTGCCCGTCGCCGTCACGTCCCGCCAGGTCCACCCGTCCGTCCTCATCGAGGTCGGCCACCGCGTCGGCGCGCATCGCAAGCGCGGCGTCCATCAGCGTGAAGCGTCCGACAGCGCCGCCGAGCAGGATGCGGGTCTGCGCGGCGCTCGCGACAACGATGTCCAGCGCCGCGTTGTTGTCGAGATCCGCGGTGAGCACCGTCGCCGAGGATGCGTCGAGTCCCGTCAGTCCCGACGCACCGATGTCCTGCCAGCGCCACTCAGGCGGAGCGCCGGCGCGGTCCTCGAACGAGAGGCGCGCCAGATGGCCAGCCCCCGTCACGCCGACGATATCCGCTCGACCGTCGCCAGACACGTCGGCAGCGTCCATCGCGACCAGCGGCGCGGCAGGCGCCGGGACCTTCGCCTCCTCGAACGCACCACCGCGCAGATTGAGGGCCACGCGCACGTCTCCCGCCTGGCCGAGACACGCCGCATCAGGCACGCCGTCACCGTCGACGTCGGCCCACGCGAATGCACGCCACCCCGAGCACACGACAGGCGACGGCTGCGACAGGAACGTGCCGTCGCCGTTGTTGCGGAGCACGGTCGCCGGTCCGTCGCGACGTGCGACCACGATGTCGAGGTCGCCATCGAGATCCACGTCGGCCGCCCATACGCCGGTGATGGCCATGGTCAGGTCTGCCTGCGGCAGGGCCGTCGCGGCCGTCACGTCACGCCACTGGCCTTCGGCATCCTGCTGAAGGACGGCAAGACCATGCTCGCCACCGACAACGGCGTCCATGCGGAAGTCCGAGTCGATGTCGAGCAACGCGGCGTGCGTGGCGCCGTGCGTGCGCGACGCGATACCACGGGCCGGTGCCACGTACACGGTTCCGTGGTCGAGGGCGACGATGGCCTCGGCGGCGTCGGCGGTGAGAGCTGTCGCCCCGACCCATGTCGGCGTGCGTGTCGTCCAGCCGTCGATGGGCGTCACGACAAACGTCATCGCGGTATCGGGTTCGGCGGGCGCGGCCTCTGGCGTCGGCAGCACGACGAAGCGGCGCAACGGCTCGCCAATGGCGTCCAGCGGTGTGGTGACCTGCGCGAGTGCGCGCCGGAACACGAGCTCGCGAACGAGCACGTTGCGCAGGAAGGCGACCTGCGTCGCGGCCGTCCGCGGCTCGCGCGCAGCGGCTTCGGCGAGCGACGCGAGACGTTCACGGGCGGCATCGGGCCACGTCGCGGCCTGCGCCTGGAGCGACTGGAGCGCGCTCGCGAGCGCCGCGCCATCGCCGCGCTTGGCGGCGATGCGTGCAAGGTCGAGGCGCGCTGGCAGGTTCTCCGTGCGCGCGAGCAACTGCTCGAGCACCCGCTGCGCCTCCGCCTCGTCGGCCTCCGTGCCCTGACGTTCGACGTCCTGCGCCAGCGCGTACGCGGCACGCGGGTCCGACGGGGCGAGGTCGACGGCGCGCCGCCAGAAGCGCGTGGCCGCCGCAAGCTCCCCGGCCCTGCTCTCCACCAGCGCCTGCAGCCGCACGATCGACGCGTCCTCGGGCGCAAGCGACGACGCCCGTGCGAGCTGCGCGCGCGCGGGCTCGATCTCCTGCTGTCGCAGCAACAGCAGTCCGAGGTTCGCCCAGCCGGCGGGTTCCTGCGGCACGAGCGCGACAACGCGATCGAGGTGCTCGCGCGCCAGCAGTTCCTGGCTCGTCTCCATCGCCGCGAGCGCCGTGTGGAACGACACGACGGCCTCCCTGTATGTCTCGGGGGGCACGTCGACACTGCGACGGCACGCACCGACGGACACAAGGGCCACACACAGCCTGCCGAACAGGAGTCCGGGCACCGGGCACCGGGCACCGGGCACCGGGCACCAGGCAGCGGGCACCGGGCGGCGGGCGGCGGGCACGGGGCAGATCGCGCGCGTCACTCGATACCGTGTCCTCATCACACGCACTCCTCGACAGGCATCGTCTTCACCGGGATCCCGCAGCGTTCGAGCATCGCGCCGATGTCTGCCTCGCTCACGCCGAGCCGCTCGCGCGCGGCGAAGATGTCGTCGACGCTGACCGGATACCAGTCACGTCGCGTGCGATCGCCGAGTCCCGCCACGTCGTATGGTGCGATCGTCGCGTCGATCGCGTCGGCAAGCCGGCGCCTGACATCGGCGCCCGCCTCACCCGCTGGTGCGTCGACCGCCGCCCTGGTGATGGCTCGGACGGCAGGCGCGAAGGTCCTGTCGCCACGAAGCAGGAAGCCGCGCGCGCGATGCGGAAGGTCGAGCCTGCGCACGGTTTCCGTGTAGCTGGCCGCTGCGAAGTACAACAGCGTCAGCCGCTTGAACATGTCGAAGTCGCGCATGTTCGCGTACAGCGCGCCGACAAGGCGCGCCGCGGCGCCGAGTTCCGTCACCGTATCGCGTGCGTATCTCCGCAGCGCCGCTTCCCGTTGGTCGCCGTGCGCCGACTCGGTGAGGACCGACGCAAGGCGGTCGATCCCGAGCAGCGCGAGCGGGAATCCCGTGGAGAGCATCGGATCGACAACGCCGGCAGCCGACGGCAGTAACGCCCATCGCGCGCCCGCGACCGTGGCGGTGCGGTGTGCCACGCGCGGCGTGTACACGAACGGACGCGTGGGCCTGGCATCACGGAACTGTTCCGCGATCGACGGGTGAGCCGCGAGCAGGCGCATCCATCCATCAGCGCCCTCCTCGAGGGCATACCCGCGCGCGAGCGGATCGGTCGCGGCCACGCCGGCGCTCGTGATGCCGTTGTCGAAGCGCAGTACCCACATCCACGCGCCCGGCCACACGTGGTGCAGCGCCGCCGCGTCGACGGGATAGGGCGGTCGTGCGTCGCTCGGCGCCACCGCCGCCCACTCGCGCACGTCCGTGAAATGCGTGAACAGCGCCTGCGTCGGCGGCATGTGACGCAGCGGCGCGTCACCCAGTCCCAACGCGCGCCAGAGATACCCGCGCGGACCGCTCGCGTCGACGAGAAAGCGCGCGCTGACGCGTACGCTTCGGCCTTCGCGCGTTCCGTCGATCGTCACGCCATCACCCGTGAACACCGGCGCATCGAGCGCACAGGCATCGAGATACGTCGCGCCAGCCGCTTCCGCCTCGCTCGTCAGCCACGCGTCGACGGCAGGCCGGTACCAGTGCGTGTCCGCCACCTCGTCGTGCGGGCTCGCCGCCACGAGCAACTGCCGAACGTGCGTCGCGTCGTCTCGGAACGCCTGCCCGGGATCGTGCCTGAAGAAGCTGAACCCGCGCTTCAGCCCGCACGGGAGATCCGGATATTCGCGTTTCCACGTGCCCCACGACGCGAGCGGTCGCAGGCGCGGCAGGTCGTAGCGATCCGCGAGCTCTTCAATCAGGAGCCCGGCGAGCGGCGTCGACGACTCACCGATGACGAAGCGGGGATGGCGTCCGCGTTCGAGCAGCGCGACGCGCAGGCCGCGCTGCCGGAGCACCTGGGCGAGGATCGCGCCGGCGAAGCCCGCGCCAACGATGGCGACATCGGTGTCGACGTGATGGACGGGCACGAGCGTCACGAAGCGAGCGCCTCCGCGCAATGTCCACATGTGACGGCGTCGAGCGTCCGCTGCTCGGCGTTCTGTCGAGCGAGGCGGCTGCGCCTCGCCTCGACGCAGTGCGGGCACGCCGCGTGCGCGTCGAGATCCCACGTATCGGCGAACACGCGAGGCCCGGCTTCCGCCAACGCGTCGGCGAATGCCTCCTCGAGATCCGCGAGCGTTGGCGGCACGAACGCGCCGGCCGCCGCCAGCGCCTGCAGCGCACGCTCGGTCGATCGCGTCGGGATGAGCGAGATGACCTCCGCGCCGCACGATCGCGCCAGGCGCACCGAGCGCCGCAGCCACTCGCCTCGTCGATCGGCGGGAACGACGGGCGGATGGACGAGCAGGAACACGCGCAGGGCGACACCCTCACGACGCAGGGCGTCGGCCGCCGCCGCGAACGACTCCCTCGTCACGCCCTTGTTGATGGCGTCGAGCGCTTCCGGATGGGCAGTCTCGAGCCCCATCGCGACCTCCAGCGTCGTGCCTCGGCGCGCGAGCAGGTCCCTGAAGCGCCAGGCGCGGTCGCCCACGAGCGCGGGATGCGACTCCACGACAACGCGTGTGCTTCCACTTACCAGTTCCGCCACTCCCTCATCGTCTTCGGGAGGCACCGCGCGGCGATCGAAGTAGCTGCCGGCGTTGTACAGCTTCCACACGTCGGGCAACGTCCCGGTGCCCCGCAGCGCGGCGTGTGCGTCGCGGAGTTGCGCTGGAATCGCGCCGGCCGGGGTGGCGGTCTCGGTCGTGTGCCGCCACAGATCGCACATGACGCAGCGCCAGGCGCATTCGCTGCCCGTCAGGAAGACGGTGGCCGTCGTGAGCAGGCGTCCCGCGGCATCCGCCTCGGGTTCGACGAGGACGCCCTGGTGCCGGAACGGATCGTGGACGGGCCGCGGCCGGGCGGAGGCGGTCATGCGTAGAGTGCGTGGACGGCCCGGCGGCACTGCGCCTCGTCGGCGGGCAACACCTGTCGCAGCGTGGCTTCAGCCATGGCGCCGTGCTGGAAGCGACGCTTGGGAAACGCGGGCATGTCGAGTCCCGTCACGGCGCGTACTCCGCGAGCGACGATCTCGCCCTTGAGCGCGTACAGCGTCGGCACGTCGTAGCGCGTGAGCGTGGCGAACGGGATCCCCTCCGCCACGTCGACCACCGAGGGGCGCGTGTACGGACTGAACGCGTCGAAGCCGTAGCGACGCGCGGGCGCGTACGTCCGCACGTAGCTGCGGCTCAGGCCGCCGCTGTACGTCAGCGAATGCTTGATACGCCCGACACCCCACCCTTCGTGGTACAGCATCAGGTTGTCCACCACGCTGCGGATCGTGAGCTCGGGATTCTCCTCGATCGGGTAGTCCTTGAGGTTCTCGTCGCCGCCGTCGCCATCGACGAGGAAGCGCCACTCCGGATACGCCGCGCGGATGCCGCGGCACAGTCGCAGACCGAGCGCCGCACACTCGACGTCGAGCGGCTTGTAGTCCTCGATCACGCGCAGCGTCTCCGCGAGATCCAGCGGATCGTCTCCGGCAGGGACACTCTCGAAGAACAGTCCGAGTCCGAGCTGGTCGAGGAACGCGCGCGCCTGCGCGACATCGGGGCCGCCGGCGTCGAGCACGAACGCCTTCAGGCGCGCGGGCGACATCCCCAGGTGCCGCATCGTGTCGTAGACGACGAGGAACACCGAGCCGGAGTCGATACCACCTGAGAAGCACACGCCGACGGGGGCCGTGCCGCCGGACACGGCGTCGACATGGCGCAACCACTTGGCCACCTCGGTCTGCAGCGCCCCGATGTAACGCGCACCGATCGCGTCGAGGTCGGGTTCCAGCGCGCCACGCTCGGGCGTGAAGAAGCGCGTGTAGATCGGATCGGGGTCGGGGCATCCCACCAGCCGGATCTCGACGATGTGGTGGGCGGGGACCATGCGGGTGTAGCTCGGATGGAACTGCCCGGCGAGGCCCTCGGTCGCGAGCGCGTCGCGCAGCGTGTCCATGCGATCGGCGATGAACAACGCGGGTCCTTCCGCGCGCTTGGCGAGGAAGTAGCGCATCGGTCTGTCGAGCGACCGCGCGAGCCGCACGGTGATGCCGTCCTTGGCAACGAGCGCGAACGACCCGTCGATCGCGCGAACGGCGGCCGGGTCGCCGCTGCCCACCCGCGCGCGGGCCTCGTCGATCGTGATGCCGTGGAGGAGGTTCAGCGACTCGTCGAGCAGGTCGACCACGCGCTCGATGTAGCGGTGCATCGCACGATTCTATCGTCGCTGGCCGCTGGCGGGCCCCGCGCTCACCCGAATGCACTACGGCGTTGGGCGGGTTGGTTCCCTGGCGGGGCTTGCCCGGCTCGTGTGCGTCGTGGATGTATAGTCGGCCGACATCGACATGGGCCTGCTGCTGACACTGCTGATGACGACATCCCAGACGGACCCCGCGTTTCCCACTGCCGACATCGCGGGCGACCGCATCACGGCAACCGTGGCTCTGCCCGACGCGCGCGCGGGCTACTACAGGGGCACCCGGTTCGACTGGTCGGGCGCGCTGCTCAGCCTGCGGTGGAACGGGCACGAGTACTTCGGCCCGTGGTTCGAGCACCACGATCCGAACGGACACGACGGGATCACAGGCCCGGTCGAGGAGTTCCAGGCCGGCGCGTCGTCGGTCGGCTACGCGGAAGCACCCGCCGGCGGCACGTTCCTGCGCATCGGCGTGGGGCACGTGCGCAAGCCCGAAGAGCCGGCGTATCGGCGATTCGGCACGTACGAGATCGTGGACAACGGCGCGTGGACGATCGAGCGTGCCCAGGGCCAGATGACGTTCACCCACACACTCGGGGAATCGAACGGGTACGCCTACGTCTATCGCAAGACGCTGACGCTCGCGGGCGATTCATTGATCCTGGAGCACTCGTTGCGCAATACGGGCCGCAAGCGGATCGAGACCGCCGTCTACAACCACAACTTCTTCACGCTGGATCGCCAGCCGACCAACCAGGACATCGTCGTGCAGTTGGGCAGACCCGGACGCGCGACGCACGCGCTCGAGCCGCTGGCCGACCTCGATGGGCAGACGCTGCGGTTCCGTCGTGAACTCGCGAAAGGCGAGCACGTGTTCACGGAGTTCGAAGGACCCGGCACCGCCGTCGCCGACTACGACATCCGCCTCGAACACCGCAGAACCGGAGCGGGCGTCCGCATCCGTTCCGATCGTCCGCTCACCGATTTCGTCTTCTGGGCCGCCCCTCGCACCGTGTGCCCCGAACCGTATGTCGACGCCAGCGTCGCCCCGGGCGAAGAGACGACCTGGACGATCACGTACGAGTTCTACACGCTGAACTGATGGTCGGCAACCGGCAACCGGCAAATCGGCAACCGGACGGGCCCGGCAAGCCCGGCCGGCCGTTTCCTGTCACATCGCCAGGCTGGCGTCGGCGTTGAAGTCGAGGGGGCTGCCGCGGTGGCCTGACTGCCACAGGCGCAGTCCGGCGGCGGCGATCATGGCGGCGTTGTCGGTCGACAGGGCGACGCTCGGAACGAACACGCGCAGGCCGACGGCCGCGCCACGCGCCTCGGCTTCGGCGCGCAGGCTGCTGTTGGCGGCCACGCCGCCGGCGATGCCGATCGCGCGGGCGTCGAACCACTCCGCCGCGCGGAACGTGCGATCGAGCAGCGTCTGGATCACCACGCGCTGGAAACTCGCGCAGATGTCGTCGACCTCGCGATCGGTGAGCCGACGCGCACCGCCGTCAGTGGCACGCTCCACGTGCCGGCGCACCGCCGTCTTCAGCCCGCTGAACGAGAAATCCGCGCGCCGCTTCAACGCCTGCTCGAATCCCTCCGGCAGGTGCGTCTCCGGTCCCTTGTTGCGATCGTCGTGCGTCAGCTTCGGGACGGGGAACGCGATGGCATGCGAATCCCCCGCGCGCGCGCGCCGGTCGACGACCGGCCCGCCGGGATACCCCAGCCCCACCAACTTCGCCACCTTGTCGTACGCCTCCCCCGCCGCATCGTCTCTGGTGCGGCCGACGAGGCGATACACGCCAGGTGACGGCAGGTGGAACAGGCTGGTGTGCCCGCCCGATACGACGAGTACGACTGCCGGATACGGCAACTCGCCGTTGTGAAGCGCAAGCGACTCGATGTGGCCCGCGAGATGGTGCACCGGCAGCACCGGAATGCCGCGCGCCGCACCAACGGCCTTGGCAAAACTCACGCCGACGAGCAGCGACCCGACCAGCCCCGGCCCCTGCGTGACGGCGATCGCATCGACGTCCTCCCATGACGAGGATGCGTCAGCAAGTGCTTCCTCGACGACACCACAGATGTCGCGCAGGTGCTGTCGCGCGGCGAGTTCCGGCACGACACCGCCCCACTCGCGATGGATGGCCACCTGCGACGCCACGACGCTGGATCGCAGATGCCACCTCTCGCCGTCGCTCTCGACGATGGCGGCCGCCGTCTCGTCGCAACTGCTCTCGATGCCGAGTACGCGCATCAGCGCGCTCCGGCCGCTTCGGGAACCCGGTCGAACAGCGCCTTCAGCGACTCCGCGTACGGCGCGCGCGCGACGCCGCGCTCGGTGATGATGCCCGCGATCAGACGATGCGGCGTGACGTCGAACGCCGGGTTGTACACCTTCGCCGCGTCGGGCGCGATCTGCGTCGCCCCGACGTGCGTCACCTCGCGACGATTCCGCTCCTCGATCGGGATCGCGTCGCCGTCTGGCGTGCGCAGGTCGATCGTCGAGAGCGGCGCCGCCACGTAGAACGGTACGCCGTGCTCGCGCGCGAGCACCGCCACCGTGTACGTGCCGATCTTGTTGGCGGCATCGCCGTTCGCGGCGATGCGGTCGGCACCGACGACGATGAAGTTGATGCGTCCCTGGCGCATGAGAACGGCGGCCATGTTGTCGGAGATGACGGTGGTGTCGATGCCGTCGCGCACCAGTTCCCACGCCGTGAGGCGCGCGCCCTGGAGCACGGGCCGCGTCTCGTCGGCGAACACGACAACGGATCGACCCTGTTCGATCGCGCCGCGGATCACGCCGAGTGCGGTGCCGTACCCGGCCGTCGCGAGCGCACCGGCGTTGCAGTGCGTGAGGATGCCCGCCTCCGCGGGCACGAGCGCACCGCCGTGCCTGCCGATCGCCTTGCAGTTCTCCACATCCTCGTCGTGGATGCGATGCGCCTCGTCGAGCATCGCCACGCGCAGGTCGTCGACGCTCGCGCCGGCGAGCACGCGCTCGGAGAACACGCCCTTCATGCGCTCGATCGCCCAGAAGAGGTTGACGGCCGTCGGCCGCGTCGCCGCGAGCAGATCGCAGTCGCGCAGGAACTCGGTGGTGAGCTGTCTGGTGCCAGCGGCCTTGCTGCGGCGCACGCCAAGCACCAGACCATACGCGGCAGACACGCCGATCGCCGGCGCGCCGCGAATCACCATCGTCTTGATGGCCTTGGCGACCTCGGCGGGCGTCGTACACGTCACGTACACCTCACGCGTCGGCAGCTTCCGCTGATCGACCATCACCACCGCATCGTCCTGCCACGCAATCGTCGGGAGCATTCAGGAATGATAACGGTGCCGGCAACCGGCAATGGGCAACCGGCAACCGGAAAGTCATCGCCACATGTAGCCGCCGCATGAATCCGGCGGCTACGCGTGTTCCGTAAGCCGTAAGCCGTGAGCCATGAGTCGTCGGCTACCTGAAGAATCGCGCGTCGAAGGGAC
>JADLFL010000004.1 GCA_020845575.1 Acidobacteriota bacterium
GACAGCAAGATGCCGCACAACATCGACCTGCACGCTGTCACCGGGCCTGGCGGTGGCGCGGCATCGTCGTTCACCGCGCCGGGACACACGTCAGTGTTCTCGTTCAAGGCGCTCAATCGCGGCCTGTACGTGTACCACTGCGCCACGGCACCTGTGGGCATGCACGTGGCCAACGGGATGTACGGGCTCATCCTCGTCGAACCCAGAGAGGGCCTGCCGAAGGTCGACCGCGAGTACTACGTGATGCAGGGCGAGTTCTACACGGCCGGAAAGACCGGCGCGCCTGGACTCCAGCCGTTCAGCATGGAGAAAGCCATCGCCGAACAGCCCGAGTACGTCGTGTTCAACGGCGCTGTCGGTGCCCTGGCCGGCGACAACGCCATCACGGCCGACGTCGGTGAGACGGTGCGCTTGTTTGTCGGCAACGGCGGCCCCAATCTCGTGTCGTCGTTCCACGTGATCGGCGAGATTTTCGACAAGGTGCGGCACGAGGGCGGCTCGATGGAGAACGCCGACGTGCAGACGACGCTGGTGCCCGCTGGCGGGTCGACGATCGTCGAGTTCAAGGTCGACGTGCCGGGTACGTACGTGATCGTCGATCACTCGCTCTTCCGCACGTTCAACAAGGGGTCGCTCGGCATGCTCAAGGTAGCCGGCGCCGAGAACGCCGCGGTGTACTCGGGCAAGCTGGAGGATCTGGTCTACCAGCCTGAAGGCGGCGTGATCCAGACGGTCGGGCCAACGACCGCACCGACACCTGCGCCGGCATCGAGCACAGGCGAACGCGTGGCGCGCGGGCAGCGCCTCTACTCATCGATCTGTGCCGCGTGCCACGGGCCGGCGGGAGCGGGCCTCGAGAACGTGTTCCCGCCTCTGGCCGGCGCCGACTATCTCAACGCCGACAAGCGACGGGCGATCGGCGCGGTGCTGAACGGACTCTCCGGACCGGTGACTGTCAACGGCAAGACCTTCAACAGCGCCATGCCCGCGCTCGGCCTCTCGGACGAGGACGTCGCGAACGTGCTGACGTACGTCTACGCCAACTGGAACAACGCCGGTCACGACGTGACGCCGTCCGAAGTGCGCGCGGTACGAGGAGGCAGACGGTAGTGCCGCTGTGGCGTGCCAGCGCCGCGACCGCTCCGAGGAGGACCGCCTGGGCGGTGCTCCTCGGAGCTGGTCTGCTCCTCGGTGCCGCCAGCGGCGAGCGCGCCGGGATGGCGAGCGTGCCCGCCGGCAGCTACCGTCCTCTCTATGCGGTGACGCCGGTACGCGCATCATCGACCACGCGCCGGGCCGACGTGCGGCCCCGTGTCGGGGTCACCGCGTTCGAGATGGATCGGCATGCGGTGACCAACGCGGAGTTCCTCGCATTCGTCACCGCGCACCCCGAGTGGCGCCGGTCGCGCATCTCGCCGCTCTTCGCCGATTCGTCGTACCTGCGTCACTGGCACGGCGACGTCGATCTCGGTCCCGACGCGCCGCCGGACAGTCCCGTCGTGCACGTGTCGTGGTTCGCCGCGCGGGCGTACCTGCGCACGCTGGGCAAGTCGCTGCCAACCGTCGACCAGTGGGAGTACGCCGCGGCGGCAGACGAGACGCGGCGTGACGCGGCGAGGGATCCCGCGTTCCTCGAACGCCTGCGGCTCTGGTACGGTCGCCCGACACCGGCGCGCCTGCCAGCCGTCGGCTCCGGACTTCGCAACGTGTACGGCGTAGCCGATCTCCACGGACTCATCTGGGAGTGGACGCTCGACTTCAATTCGGCGTTGGTGACCGGCGAATCGCGCGCCGACTCGGCGCTCGAACGTTCGCTCTATTGCGGTAGCGGCGCCGTCGGTGCCTCGGACTTCGAGGACTACGCCGCGTTCATGCGCTATGCCTTCCGCAGCAGCCTCGAGGCACGGTACGGCGTGGCAAACCTGGGATTCCGCGGTGTCGTGAACGGCAGGTCATCGGCCCCGGCAGGACGGATACGGCGATGACGGCGGCCTGCATCAGGCGGGTGCTCGGAATGACGGCGCGTGCACGCACGAGCGCGGTCGCTGGCGTAGCGTTGGCGCTCACGCTCGCCGGATGCGGCAGCCAGCCGGCGCCGGTGCCAGCGGCGCACGACGTTGCTGCCGATGCGACGTTCGTCTCGCCGCTGTCACAGGCGTCGATCTACGATCTCGACCTCGATCTGGTCGACGCCGACGCCACGTACCTGACGCTGGCCGATCTGCGCGGACAGACGATGGTCGCAAGCATGGTGTATACGAGTTGCACGTCGGTGTGTCCGCGCGTCACCGAGGACATGAAGGCCGTCGAGCGCCTGCTCTCCGAGGATGCGAAGCACCACGTCACGTTCGCACTCTTCTCGCTCGATCCCGGTCGCGACACGCCGGCGGCGATGAAGCAGTTCGCCGTCAGCCATGGACTCGCGCCGGAGCGCTGGCGGCTCTTCGCGGCTTCCGAAGACGGCGGGCGCGATCTGTCTGCCGTGTTCGGCGTGAAGTACCGGCGTGACACCGACGGCGAGATCGCGCATTCGGCAATGATTTTCGTCATCGACCCCGCCGGCGTCGTCCGTCACCGGCAGGTCGGCCTGAGCCAGGATCCGACGGCGCTCGTCAAGGCCGTCTCAGGCGACTGAGCCTCGTTCACGACGTGCCTTCATCCAAGGCTAGAACGCTACGCGCAGGCCGCCGTTGATCGCACGGCCGTCGAGCGGAGCCCAGGCGTCGACGGTCCACCGGCCGTCCACGCCTCGCGCGGGTCGCAGCAGGGAGTCCCAGCGTGTCTGCCGCACGTTGGTCAGGTTCTCCGCATTGAGGAACAGCCGGATCGCGCCGAATCGCTTCTCGGCCAGCGCGCCGACGACGAGATAGCGTGCCGACGTCGAACGAAACGGGTTCACCTCCAACCGCTGACGGCCTGTGTAGTAGAACTCCAGTCCGACGCGTCCCCAGTCTTCGTCTTCCCACATGCCGACAAGCCCCGCGCCATGGCGCGGCGTGAGCGCCACATCCTGTCGGCCGCGCTCCCCGTCTTCGCGCGAGCGGACATACGCATAGCTGGCCGTCGCGACCCAGGGTCCGCTGCGTGCGATCGCCAGCAACTCGGCGCCCATGTTCGTCGACGCGCCATCGCGATTGACGAGCGCGTAGCGCGTGTCGCGTTCCACCGTGAGCGGGTGCGCCACTCGGGATCCGAACGCCGTTGCCGTGATGGTGATCAGTCCCACGGTCCTCGTCACATCCAGCGACACGCTGGTGCCCTGCTCGGCGCGCAACGGACGCGGCGCGTCGAGGCGCGTGAGACCTGCCGCCTCGCTCTCCTCTGTCAGCGGCGTCGCCGCAGAGAAGCCGCGGCCAACCGAGAGGCGGCTCGTCCAGGCACCCGCCCGGAAGAGCGCCGCCACGCGCGGGCTCATGAACATGCCGTACTCGCTGTGCCAATCGACACGCGCGCCCGCAGACACCGACACCCACGTCGCCACGTCCACATCGTCTTGCGCGAATAGGCCCGGGACGTCGTAGGTGTAGGCAAACCGCGGCACGTCGCGCGGTGTGTAATCGTCGCGCTCGTATGCGGCGCCCACGACCCAGGTATGGCGGCCTGCCGCGCCGCGCAGGGCGACCTCGCTGAACGCCGTGTCGTGGGCGTCGCGCTCGCGCACGTCGCCGAACCGATGATCGTGCCGCTGCCAGGCGGCGGCCGCGCGCGCGGTGAGCACGTAGCGGTCTGCGACCAGGGTCTGGATCGTGCCGCCGACGTCGTAGCGCCGCGTATCGAGCGCCTCCAGCCATGACGAGCCCGTGGTCGCCAGAGTCGCGCCGGGCAGCGTGCCACCCTGCCGATCCTCGACAGTCACGCCGGCGGTCAGGAACGCCGAGCGGCCGGTGCCGCCATCCCAGAACACGCGAGGACGCACGACGGCGCGACCGTATCCCGCCAAGTCGGCCCAGCCATCGTCATCGCGATCGACGCGCGACTGGCGATGCCCGCCCGCCAGCACCGACATCCGCCATGCGCGACTGATCGGGATCGAGGCGAACGCCACGCCATCGGTCGCCCCGAGCGTGGACTGATTGATCAGCAGGTCGACAGCCGGTTCGCCGCCCGGCCGGCGCGACAGCAGATTCACCACACCGCCCATGGCACCCGCACCGTAGAGCGCCGACGCCACGCCCTTCACCACTTCGACCTGCCCGAGGTCCATCGGCGGAATCTGCAGCAACCCGAGCCCACCGACCTGCTGACCGAACAGCGGCAGGCCGTCGCTGAGAACGCGCGTGTAGCGCCCCTTCATCCCCTGCACGCGCACGCTCGCCGCGCCGATCGACGGCGACGTGGCCTGCACGCGTAAGCCGCCTGTTTCGTTCAGCATCATGACGATGTCGCCGGGCGTCATGAGCATCTTTTCTTCGATCTCCTCGCGGCCGAGGACCTCGACACGAGTCGGCTGCTCCTCCAGTCGTCGGCCGGTACGCGTGGTGGCCACCACGACGACGTCTTCCTCGAACTCCGGAACCGGCGCGTCGGTATCAGACACCGGACCATCGGCCGACTGCACGGGCACCGTCTCCGGCGTCGGCTCCTGCGCCGCCGCCTGCGACGCCCACAGCACACACACCACCATCAACACGGCCGATACGATGCGCATGCTGCGTGCAGGTGTGCACACTACTGCTGTGAGTGGATGCCGAACATGTTGCCTTCGGTGTCCAAGGCCAACACGATGAAACCGTACTCACCGATGGACAGCTTGTCGCGGTGCACGCGTCCACCGGCGGCGGCCACGCGCCCGCCCTCGACGGCGCAGTCGGCAGCGCTGAAGTAGACCAGCGTACTGTTACCGCCCGAGGGCACACCCTCCATGCGGACGATCGTGCCCGTTGTCCCGTGCGTACTCATGTCTCCCGGAAACGCCCACATCTCCAGGTCGCCGCTGCTCAACCTCTGGAGCCGACAATCGAAGACCTGCTCGTAGAACGCCTTCGCGCGATCGATGTCCTGCACGTAGATCTCGAACCAGCCGACGGGATTGGACGCCATGGTCATGCTCCTCGTGTCGCGTGTGTCTGTACAGTGCCCGCCAGTGTACCGCCGGCGTGCGACGGCTCCGTTGCCGCGTACCCGTGCGGATCGGGCCTCGAGCGGCAGACGCGTCGCCACGCCGTTCCGGCGTCACGCGCGAGTGGTCGGGCCCATCTGCCTGCCTCACTCCAGGTGACTGCGCAGCATCCAGGCGTTCTTCTCGTGTATCTCGACGCGGCGCGTGCCGAGGTCGGCGGTGGCCTGATCGCCCGCCTTCTCCGCCGCGTCGATCGCCTTGTGCGCGGCTTTGGCCAGCGCCTTCTGATCGCTCACGAGCGTCTCGATCATCTGCTTGGCCGTCGCGCGTCCCTTCGCTTCCTTCACCACCGACAGCGTCGAGAACTCGGCAAGGCTGCCAGGCGCGAATGCGTCGAGCGCGCGGATGCGTTCGGCAATCTCGTCGTTGGCCAACGCCAGCTCCGTGTACTGCGTCTCGAACAGTGTGTGCAGCGTCGTGAACATCGGGCCCGTGACGTTCCAGTGATAGTTCTGCGTCTTCAGGTACAGCGTGTACGTGCTGGCCAGCAGGATCGACAACTCGTTGATGACGGCGTGATGAGGTGATTTCTTCGCCATGAGGACTCCTCCGCCGGATGAGAACCGGCAATCCTCAGCATACGCCCTCGCACGCGCGTCGCCGCGGCCTACGCGGGCATGCGGAACGTCCTGCGCACGTAGTCGATGTTGGCGCGCGTGTCTGCCGCGAAATCTCCTGTCGGAGATCCCGTCTCGAGCACGTACCAGCCGCGATAGCCGATGTCGACGTATTCCTGCGCGAGGCGCGGCCAGTCGAGCAGCTCCGGCTCGCGCATCAGCGTCTGTCCGTTCTTGACGTGGATCTGGTCGATGCGCGAGCCGAGTTTCGCCGGTTCCCCGTAGGGATCGTGCAGGCGCGCCTTGATGTTGCGTGCGTCGTAGTACACGCCAACGAACTCGGACCCGATCGCGTCGATCAGCCGCAGGTTGTCCTCGGCCGAGATCCAGTCTTCGAGCGCGATCACCACGCCTGCCTTCTCGGCGTAGCGCGCGACCTCCTTCATCATCGCGACGAACGTGTCGACCTGCGTCTGGCTCGTCATATCGATGTGGCTGTTGCCCAGAATCGGCAGCAGGATGTTGGTCGTCCCGAGATTGCGCGCCACCTCGACCGCTTCCACGAGCAGCACCGCGGAGGCGGGATTGGTGTGAAAGGGCAGCCGCGACGCGCCGGGATTGCCGATCGCGAGTGAGCAGATCTGGATGCCGTGCTCGAGGGCCGCGCGCTTGAACGCCACCTGCGTCTCGGGCTGACGCAGGTGCGGGCTGCCATCGGTGGGAAACGTCAGGCTCACCTGGATGCCGTCGAGTCCGAGTTCGCGAGCCAGCGCGATCTTCGTGATGTCTCCACGACGCCCGAGATTCCAGTCGGTCATGCCGACGCGCACGGTGAGCGGGAGGCCTGCCGGCGAAGGGTTGGTCTCCCGACGTCCCGCCGCTGCGGCCTGCGACGATGCAGGCGACTGAGCCATGGCAAGAGCCGGAGCGATGACGGCGCCGGCCGCGGTCGCGTGGGCGAGGAAGGTTCGGCGATGCATGCGGCGGACTCTACACGAACGCGGCTCAGGTGTCCGCGGCGATCGTGTCGGCGGGACAGGACACCGGTCATGCATCGTCCATCCTGACCGCGACTATCATGGGACGATGCGTTTCACGGCTTTCTGCCTCCTTGCCGCTCTGGCACTTCCCGTCACGGCGACGGCCCAGACGCTCCGCGTGGTGCCATACGTCACCGGTCTCGATCAACCCGTCGGCCTGGTGCCGCACCCGACCGACCCCGACATCCAGTTCGTGCTCGAGAAGAAGGGACGCATCAGGATCGTCGAACGCGGCACGCTGCGGAGCGGCGTCTTTCTCGACCTGTCGAATCAGGTGTCGCTCCAGAGCGAGCGCGGCCTGCTCGGCCTCGCCTTCGATCCCGACTACGCGACCAATCGCCGCTTCTGGGTCAACTTCACGCGCACCAACGGCCATACCGACGAGACACACCCCGAATACGGCGATACCGTCGTGTCGCGCTACACACGGCGCGCGGACGACCCATACCAGGCCGACGAGACCTCCCGCTTGGACCTCCTGTTCACGGAGCCGGATGGCCGATACATCGATCAACCCACCAACTCACCCAACCACAATGGCGGCCGGATGTTCTTCGGCCCTGACGGCTACCTCTACGTGGTGGTGGGCGACGGCGGTCCGGCCAACGACGCCAGCCGAAGCGGCCAGAATCCGGACACGGTGCTCGGAAAGATCCTGCGTCTGGACGTTCGAGTCGCTGACGTCGCCGACGCCCCGGGCAACCCGGACGCCGTGCGCGGCTATCGCATCCCGCCCGACAACCCCTTCGTCGACGGCACGCCCATCACGACTCGCCACGAGATCTGGGCGTTCGGCGTCCGCAATCCGTGGCGTGTCACAGTCGACGATCCGCGACTCGGCGGCACGGGCGGCCTCTTCATCGCCGACGTGGGCGAGAGCCACGTCGAGGAGATCTCGTATCAGCCACCGGGTGCGGGGGGCCGCAACTACGGCTGGCCCCTGTTCGAGGGAACGCGCGCGAACACCGAGGCACCGTCCGGCACCGCCGCCGCCTACGCGCCACTGACGCCGCCGATCTACGAGTACGGCCGCACGGCCCTCATGGGCAGTTCGATCACGGGCGGCCATCGCTATCGCGGCAGGTTGCTGGGACCCGCGATGTACGGCCGCTACTTCTTCGCCGACTTCGCCGACACGCCCACCTCGCCCGGTGTCGGCCGGAACGGGCTCTTCTCGCTGGCCATCACCGTCGACCCCGCGACGGGCGAGGCCGGTGCAGCCGACGTGCAGTGGCACGACGTCTTCCAGACGCTGGCACGAAGAATGGTCGTGTCCGTCGACGCGGATCTCGACGGCGAGCTCTTCATGACGTCTTTCAACACCGGCACCATCTTCCGCGTGACGACGACCGACGACGTGAACGGCAACGGCCTGCCCGACAGCTGGGAGGCCACCTTCAACCTGCCGGCGCTTGGCCCCGATGCCGGCGGCCCGTTCGGCGACCCGAACGGCGACGGGGTGAACAACGCCGAGGCCTTCCGCCGCGGCTGGCATCCACTGGGACACCCGGTCGCCTACTTCGGCGAAGGGGCCACGGGCTTCTTCAATACGCGCCTGAGCCTGTTGAACGAGGGAGACGCGCCGACCGTGGCCGTCACCGAATGGCAGACCGCCACCGGCACGTCGGTCAGCCAGTCGGTGCCCATCGGCGCGCGCCGCGTCGCTGTCGTCGACGTCGGGGCTCACCCGCAGATGGCGAGCGCCGAGTTCGCCACGCGCGTGCATGCGGACGTCGACCTCACGACCGCGCGGACGATGACGTGGCAGGGCGGGGCACAGGCCTACGGCAGCCACAGCGAACACGGCGTGTCGGCGCCCGGCACGGTCTGGCATTTCGCCGAGGGCGCGACCACGATGTTCGACCTGTTCTACCTGTTGCAGAACACGTCCACCGACACCGCGGCCGCCGTGCGCATCGACTACTTCGTGCAGGGTCAGGGCCTGGTCACCCGGCACTACACCGTCCCGGCGGGACAGCGCCAGACCGTGTGGGTGAATCAGGAACCCGGACTCGCATCTGCCGAACTCGGCGCCACCGTCACGTCGACCAACGCCGTGCCGATCGTGGTCGAACGGGCGATGTATACGCGCGGACCGCAACTGTTCCCGGCGGGCACGGCCGTCGCCGGCGAGCCGGCGCTGGCTCCGCGGTGGTTCTTCGCCGAAGGCGCCCCCGGTTCGTACTTCGACACGTTCATCGCCGTGGCCAATCCCGACGACACGCCGCTCGACGTGACAGTGCGTGTGTACCTGCCAGACGGCGAGACGTCGGCGGCGCCCCTCACGTTCACACGGACCGCGAGACCACGCGAGCGCCTCACGCTCTGGCTCGATCAGGAAGTCACCGACGAGGGCGTCTCGCTGGCCAACCAGGGCGGCCTGTCGGTGGAACTGACGGCCTCGCGCCCGTTCGTCGCGGAGCGCGCGACGTGGTGGCCGGGCGGCTTCACGACGTGGCACGAAGGCCATGCGTCGAGCGGCTTCCCCGACCCGCCGGCGGCCCATTGGCGCGTGGCCGGGGGTGAGGTGCAACTGGCGCCACCGGGCGTCGATGCCCCGACAGACACCTACCTCCTCGTGTCCAACGTCGGCACCGTCGATGAGCAGGTGAACCTGACGGTGTATTTCACGGATCTCGAGCCGTATACGGTGACCGTGCCAGTACCGGCGGGCAGTCGCTTCACGACGTCGCTCGCCGCGGTGCTGCGCGGCGTCGTCAGTCCCGGTACGCGGATCGACGTCGGCGTGCGCGTCGACGCCGTCTCTCCCCACGCGACACTCTACGTGGAACAGGCCGTCTACGGCACGCCAGAAGGCGGAGCCCGCTGGGCTCGCGGCGCATCACATCGCGCGAGCCAGTAGTTCCACCACGCGCAGGGGCGGCTTTTGCCTGCGCCCCTGCCTCTCGCAGCAATGGATAATGCGGGCACACGCCATGCCCCCACGCGACGTCTGGATCCCTGACGCAGCGCGTATCGAGCGCGCCAACATCACACGCCTGATGCGACGCCTCGGCATCGACGTCGACGCGTCCAGGCCGGATCAGGTGTACACCCGGGCGCGGGAATTCGTCAGATGGACGCAGAACGATCCCCTCGCGTTCTGGGACGCGGCGCTGCGCGACATCGATGTGGCGTGGACCACGCCGTACCACACGACGATGGACGCCAGTCGCGGACCGGCGTGGGCGAACTGGTTCGTCGGCGGCGAGACGAACATCGCGCTCAACTGCATCGACCGTCATGCGACGACGCGCGGAGACGACCTCGCCCTCATCGCCGAGACAGAGGACGGCTCGGTTCGCACGTTCTCGTTCAGCGATGCCGCGCGCGCCGTCAATCGCGTCGCCAACGCGCTGCGCACGCTCGGCGTCGGCCGCGGCGACACGGTCGCGTGCTACATGCCGATGGTGGCCGAGGTCGTGTGGGCGATGCTCGGCACGCAGAAGATCGGCGCCATCTTCATTCCGATCTTCAGCGGCTACGCACCACCGGCGTTACGCGAGCGTCTCGAAGACGCCGACGTCCGCGTGCTGTTCACTGCCGACTCGAGTCTCCGTCGCGGTCAGCCCGTATCGCTCAAGGCGCAGGCCGACGCCGCGTGTGAGGGCCTGCCGGCTCTCCGTCACGTGATCGTGTATGCACGTACCGGAGACGCGCAGTGTCCGATGCGCGCCGATCGCGACCAGTGGTGGCACGACGTGGTCGACACGGCAGACGACGCGTGCGAGACATTGCCGGTGCCGTCGATGACGCCCGCCCTGATGCTGTACACGAGCGGCACGACAGGGCGTCCGAAGGGCACCGTTCACACGCACGCGGGTTGCCTGGCGCAGATGGGCAAAGAGGTTGCGTACAACTTCGATGCCCGGCCCGGCGATCGCTTCTGGTGGTTCAGCGACATCGGCTGGATGATGGGACCCTGGGAAATCATCGGCTGCCTGCAACTCGGCGTGGCCGTCGTCATCTTCGAAGGCGCGCCGAACCATCCGTCGCCGGATCGCCTGTGGCAGGGTGTCGAGCAGCACGACGCCACGCACCTGGGCATCTCCCCCACCGCCATCCGCATGTTGATGCGCGCGGGCGACGACTGGGTCGACAGGCATACGAGGCCCTCGCTGCACACGCTCGGGAGCACGGGCGAGCCATGGGATCCGGCATCGTATGCGTGGTACTTCCATCACGTCGGCAAGGGGCGGCTTCCCATCATCAACATCAGCGGCGGCACCGACATCGTCGGGTGCTTCCTGGCCCCGCTGCCCATCATCCCTCTGCAGTCGTGTACGTTACAGAGTCCGGGGATCGGCATGGCCGTCGACGTCTTCGACGATGAAGGCCGGAGCGTGGTGGACGAGGTGGGCTACCTGGTGTGTACCAGGCCCGCGCCGAGCATGACGCGCAGCCTGTGGAAGAACGACGCGCAGTACATCGACACGTACTGGAGCCGTTTCCGGGACGTGTGGAACCACGGCGACTGGGCGCGGGTCGGTCGCGACGGCCACTGGTTTCTCCTCGGCCGTGCCGACGACACGATGAAGATCGCCGGGCGGCGGGTCGGGCCTGGCGAGATCGAGGCCGCGCTCATCGCGCATCCGGCGGTGTCTGAAGCCGCGGCCGTCGGCGTGCCCGACGCGCTCAAGGGCACCGACGTCGTGTGTTTCGTCGTGCTCCATCCAGGCGTGCACGAGGACGAGACGCTGCGTGCCGCGCTCGTGCAGCAGGTGGTGGACGCGCTCGGCAAGGTCGATCGGCCGCGTGACGTCCGCTTCGTCGACGACCTGCCGAAGACGCGCAGCGCGAAGGTTCTCCGGCGGTTGATCCAGCGCGCCTGGCTCGGCGAGCCCGTGCTCGGAGACCTGAGCAGCGTTGCCAATCCCGAAGCCCTCGATGCCATCGCCGGCGCACGATAGCCACCGACTGACGGCCCTGGCCTCCATCCACCTCGGCGTGCATCCCGCATCAACCGCGCCCGGCGCTCGGAGACGGATGGTGGTGGCCCGCCTTCGCACCGTTGGGCTACGGCGCCGCAGGCTTGGCCTGGTGTATCCTCCGGCGCATGATCGACATTGGTGCGTTCCTCCTCGGCGCTCTGGTGGCCGCGACGGCCGCGGCGCAGGCGCCGGCCATTCCTCCTGCTGACATCCAGATCGCCGGTGCGGTGCAGGCCGCGCCCGCCGATCAACGCGACACAGCCACGGTGCTGGGCTACGCCGCCGACGGCACGTTCACCACGCTGCGCAAGGGGACGGGCGTGCTCGTGTGCCTGGCCGACGACCCGGCGAAGGACCGGTTCAACGTCGCCTGCTATCACAGGGACCTCGAGCCGTTCATGGCGCGCGGGCGGGAGTTGGCCAGGCTCGGCACCAAGGCGAGCGGCGCGAAGGATCTCCGCTGGCCGGAGATCGAGAGCGGCACATTGCCGATGCCTCGCGAGCCACGACTCACGACGATCGTCGAAGGGAGCCGATTCGACGCCGCCGCCGGCGCCGTGATCGAGAGCTACACGCGCTGGGTGCTCTACACGCCCGGCGCGACTGCCGAAGGCACGGGCCTGCCGACGACGCCAGGTCCCGGCGTGCCGTGGCTCATGTTCCCCGGAACGCCCGGCGCGCACATCATGATCAGCCCGGCGCGACCGCAGTAGAGATCGCCATGTCTCGCACATCGATGATGGTGGTCATCGCAGCGCTCGCCATGAGCGCGTCGTTCGCGCACGCACAGCAGGTGACGCGCGACATCCCGTACGTTGCGGCGCCCGCGCACGAACGGCAGGTCCTCGACGTCTACGTTCCGCCCGGCGCGAAGCAGGCTCCCGTCGTCTACTGGATTCATGGCGGCGGATGGCAGACCGGCCACAAGGGACTCGTCGGCGACAAGCCGCGCGCGTTCACGGAGGCGGGTCTCGTGTTCGTCTCGATCAATCACCGGTTGTGGCCGAGCGTTGAGATGGACGCGATCATCAGCGACGTCGCCAGCGGACTCCGCTGGGTCCACGATCACATCGCCGAGTACGGTGGCGATCCATCGCGCGTGTTCGTGATGGGACACTCGTCGGGCGGACAGCTCGCCGCGATCGTGTGTACCGACGACAGGTACCTGAAAGCGCAGTCGCTCGGGCTGTCGATGATCAAGGGCTGCGTGCCCGTCGATGCCGACACGTTCGACATCCCCGCCATCATCGAAGTGGCCGAGGTCAGAGCGCGCGCGCACGGTTTCCCGCTGCCCACGGCGGGGCATCGCCAGAAGTTCGGCAACGACCCTGTCAAGCACCGCGACTTCTCCACCGTCACGCACGTCGCGCCAGGCAAGGGCATCCCGCCCTTCCTCGTGCTGCACGTGGCGAGTCAGCCAGACAACTCGGCGCAGGCACGCGTCCTGCGTGACGCGCTGACGAGGGCCAACGTCCCCGTGACGCTGTGCGGGGCGCAGGAATCCACGCATTCCCGGATCAACGATCAGATCGGCCACAAGGGCGACGTCTGTTCGGACGCGGTCTTCGCGTTCGTCTCGCAGGCCCTCGGCAGGTAGTCAGCCCGCGCCAGCAGCATGTCCTGAGCGACGCGCGTGAGTCGAAGGAAGGTCCAGATGTCCAGCACACGACGAGACTTCATCAGGCAAAGCATGGTCACCACGGCGGGGGCGGCACTCGGCACGTTCGGGATGAGCGCGAAGTCCTACGCGTCGATTCAGGGTGCCAACGACAGGATCCGCCTGGGCGTCATCGGCGTCCGTAACCAGGGCACCGTTCACCTCAACGCGTGGTGCGCCATCAAGGACAGCCACAACGTGCGCGTGGCCACCGTCTGCGACACCGACGAAGCGCTGTTGGGTCCGGCCGTCACGCTCGTGGAGTCGAAGTCCGGCGTCACGCCAACCACGCAGTGGGATCTCCATCGTGTGCTCGAGGACAAGGACATCGACGCCGTCTCCATCGTCGTGCCCAACCACTGGCACGCGCTGGCCGCGATCCTCGCGTGCCAGGCGGGCAAGCACGTGTACGTCGAGAAGCCGGCCTCGCACAACATCCGGGAAGGCCGGAAGATGATCGAGGCTCGCGACAAGTACGCGCGCCTCATGCAGGTCGGCCTGAACAACAGGTCGAACGCGAACGTAATCGAGGCCATCGCGTTCCTGCGCAACGGCGGGATCGGTGAGCTGTACATGGCGCGTGCGCTGTGCTTCAAGGCGCGCGACTCCTACGGCATGTCGGCAGATGGCACCCCGCCCGCGACGTTCCACTACGACCGCTGGCTCGGTCCGGCGCCGTGGCGGCCGTACAACGAGAAGCGCGGGCACTACAACTGGCACTGGTACTGGGACACGGGTAACGGCGACACGGGCAACACGGGCCCGCATCAACTCGACATCGCGCGATGGGGGCTCGCCAGGAACGAGCATCCCGTCACCGTGTACTCGGCCGGTGGTCTGTACGGATTCCGCAAGGACGACAGCGTGCACACGCCCGGCAGGCGCGTGTACGGCGGTGTGGAGACGTACGGCCACGACAAGACGACGCAGGAGACGCCGAACACGCAGACGGCCACGTACACGTACGCCGACGGCACGCTGCTCGAGATGGAGACACGCGGGCGCTATACCAATCACGAAGGCAGCACGGGCCAGGAAGTCGGCAACCTGTTCTTCGGGTCGGACGGCTGGCTGGAGATCAACGGCAGTACGTGGAAGGCGTTCCGGCATCGCGAGCGCACGCCGTTTGCGGGGTCGAGCGCCGATCGCGACGGCGACCACTGGGCGAACTTCATCGACGCGATGCGTGCCGGCAAGGGAGACGTGCTGCACAGCGACATCCACGAAGGGCACCTGTCGACGTCGCTCTGCCATCTCGCCAACATCTCCTACCGTGTGGGGCGCTCGCTGCGATTCACCGGCGCCACGGAGCGTTTCGTCGACGCGCCTGACGCCGACGCACTCCTCACCCGCACGTACCGCAAGCCATACGTCGTCCCGGATGCTGTGTAAGGCCGGGCTCGGAGAGCCGGCCCTACCATCTGCGCAGCAGGTAGGGTGGGCCCTCCGATTGCATATCATCCCGTGAGGATGGTTGATACGGGGGCGGTCGAGGCGGCGGTGGCGGCGTTGCGGGCCGGACAGGTCATCGGCCTGCCGACCGAGACCGTGTACGGACTCGCGGGAGACGCGTCGAGTCCCGACGCGGTGCGGCGCATCTTCGCCATCAAGCGCCGCCCCGCGACCCATCCCGTGATCGTCCACATCGCGAGCCTCGACGAGATGTCGCGCTGGGCGCGCGACATCCCTCCGGCGGCGATCGCGCTCGCCGAACGCTACTGGCCCGGTCCACTGACGCTCGTGCTTCGCCGCGCCCCGCACACTCCGCTCGAGGTGACGGGCGGACAGGACAGCGTGGCCTTACGTGTGCCCTCGCACCCGGTCGCGCAGGCCGTGCTGCGCGCGTTCGGCGGCGGGCTCGCCGCGCCGTCGGCCAACCGCTACGGACGCGTGAGTCCGACCACCGCCGCGCACGTCCGCGACGATCTCGGCGACGATGTGCCGATCGTGCTGGATGGTGGTCCATCCGACGTCGGGCTCGAATCGACGATCGTGTCGTGCCTCAACGGCCGTGTCACAGTGCTGCGGCCTGGCGTCATCGGTGTCGACGCCATCGCGGCGACGGTGGGCACGCTCGCCGCGCCGGACGCGACAATGCCGCGGGTTCCCGGACGCGTGGAGTCGCACTACGCCCCACGAACGCCCGTACAGCTGGTGGACGAGGACGCTCTCGACGGCGCGGTGCTGGCGCACGTGCAGGCTGGACGTCGCGTCGCTATCCTGGCGCGCTCGGGTCAGACAGAACACGCGCCTGTCGACGCGCAGCCCGTCTCCGACAACGACGCAGGCCTGGTCATCGTCGGGGCAGCCGACGCGGTGACGTACGGACGGGAGTTGTACGCGCACCTGCGTCGGCTGGACCACACGGATGCCGACGTGATCGTGATCGCGCGACCGCCGCGTGGCGACGACTGGGCTGCCGTCCACGACCGTCTCGGACGCGCAGCCACGCGCTGAACGTCAGGGCGTTCGGCCGACGGCCGGATGAACGTTGACTGGTGCGTGCCTGCCGGCTCGGTCTCCTGGATTGCCTCCCTCGCCATCGCCCTGCTCACCGGCCTCGTCGCGCTCTTCGCGGGCGGCATGGTCGCCGACTGGTGCGTCACGTGGTACCACATCTCGGCGTTCGAAGGCGCGTCGGGCTACTTCGTCGTGTTCGCCGCGCTCCTCAGCGGCATCGGCGGCACCATCGTCGGACTCGTCGTCGCGCGCGCTGTCGCCGGCGCCGGTGGACGAACGCTGACGGCGACGGGCCTCTCGGTCGCCACAGTCTGCCTCGTCGCCACCGGCGTTGCATCTGCCGCGCGCCTGCTGGCCGATGTGCCACCGGAGATTGACGGCGAACGACTCTGGCTGCTCGTCGAATTGCGCTGGACGACGCCTCCCGTCGAACGGACCGAGGCCCGTTCGCTCCATCCCGATGTCCATGGGGTTCTTCCAGGAACGGAGCGAACGGGTTTCAACGCGTTCGGTAGCGCATGGCACATCCGGCTGGGATCGCTCAGCGGGTCCACGCTGCGGCGCGAGGCGCGGGGGCGGCTCTTCACCGAAGACGTACGCCAGGAGGACAACGCCTGGATCGTTCCCGGCATCGTCGACGTGTTCACCTCGCGCGGCAACCGGGTGCTTGGCGTCTATGACGGCGACCGCCACGTGACAGCGACGGCGCTTCCACTTCCCCGCAGTCCGGGGCACGAGTGCCTCACGTGGAGCGAGTGGTTGCCGGCCGTTGCAACCGGGACCGACGCGGGCGACGCACCCGTCAGCTATCGCTATCGCGTCGTGCCTCGCAACGCACCGGTACGCTGGCAGCACGCCGGGCCGTTCGTCATCGAGACGCGCGTCGCCTCACTCTTCCCCACCGACGATGCAGGCGGCCTTTCGGCCAATAGCCGATTCGATGTCCGGTACGGCGACAACGTCCTGCCAGGGCTGGAGGACGCCACCAGCATTTCGATGATCGCCACGTCGCCAGTGACGCTGCTGGCTCGCTCATTGTCGATGTGTCGCCTCATCACGTCGACCGACGATGGCGCGTCGGCGACCGACCAGCCGCGGTGCGCAGACGATGGGCCTGTCTGGCGGCTGGACCCGACCGGTGCCACGCGTGTGACGCAGGAGCACGCGCCGCGCGGCTGGTTCGATCGCGACTCGTTCACGGAACCCGGCCTGTACGTGCTGGGGCCGGCGGTCCTCGACACGCGCTCGCTGGCCATCACGGCCAACGGTTGGCCCGTCGAACCGTCGCACCAGTTCGATCTGCCGCCACTCGGCCTGTCGCCAGACGCCACATCGATGGTCTGGTTCTCACCCGCCGATTACGACCACGGTCCGGCGCTTGCCACGCGCCGCCTCGACACAGGCGAGACGACGACGCTGCCGATAGACCGTGTGCGCATGCGCTTCAGGACACCGGAACTCGACGTCGATCCGACGTGGTTGCTGCATCACTTCACGTGGGTGACAGGAGACGATGGCGCGCAGCGACTGCAGGTGAAGGCCGCCTTCGATCTGCTGCCGCATCGCGGCGCGCTCTCCCCGGCCGCCGACGGTGAATGGCAATCGTACGCCGTGTCGCCGGGAGGTGCCGCGCTGCAGGCGGCGATTGTCGACATCCTGGTGGCGCAACTGAAGGGTCAGCGTATCGAAGACGAATACGCCACGACCGCGACGCCACGCCTGACGATCGACGGCATGATCGTGTACGTGCAGCACATCGAGAGCGACAGCAGCGTGAGCGTCAACACCTCGAAGAGCGTGCCGGCCGTGATGGCGCGCATCGCCTCGCACATCGACGACGTCCTGGCCTCGGGACGCCTCGATGCGGCAATTGCCAGCGACGCGCGGTAGTCGCCGATCAGGCGAAGAGAGTCGACGGACTGGTGCCAGCGTCGAGGATACGCCCACCCTCGTACCGATGGTGCAGCGCGCCATCGCGCCACTCGCGCAGGCGGTAGATCGTCGCAAAGAGGAAGTCCGGTGCGGCACCGCCCTGGCCACCGACCACTTCCCCGCCGCGCCGCACGTTGTCCTGCATCCACGCCGGCACGAGCAGGTGATAGGGGTTGCGGCGCACTTCCTCGACGTGGAACGACAGCGCGGTCATCATGTCCGCGAGGTCCTGCACGCTCGACTCCACCATCAGGTTCGGCGTGGACATCGCGCCCCAGAACTCCGTCTCCACGGCATGGCACCGGAAATCGGCCGGCTGTCGCAGGAGCGCGTCGACGAGCAGGTGGTGCGTGCCGATGTGGCTGCTGTTCCAGTCGGTGTCGTGCGGGAAACACACCACCGCCGGCTGATGCTCGGCGATGATGCCCGCGATCACGTCGACCGCCGCATCCCAGTGCGTCGGGTCGTTCGTGCGCGTCTTCGCGTTGATCTTCTCGAGGCCGCCCGGGATCGTCTGCACGAGATCGAACCCGAGGTACTCGCATGCCTTCGCGAGCTCGTCCCAGCGTCCCTGCTGACGCGCCTTGTTGCTGCCCTGCGTCACGGCCACGTTCACGACGCGATAGCCCGCCTCGCGCTGCAGGCGCAGCGCCAGCCCGCCGATGATGCACTCATCGTCGGGATGCGGCGAGAAGATCAGCGCGCGCGGGGCGTCGGGTGCCGCCGGCGCGTGTGCCGGCATCGGGAAGCCCCCGAGCTGGAACGCCTTGCCGTCGCGCACCAGTTGCGCGATGGACGAGACGTACGTGAGGTACGGGTTGGCCTCGCTCACGACGCCACCTCGGGCAGGCTGGCCGCGGCGATAGCCTGGCCGTGCCGCTTGTCCTTCTCGTCGGGCACGTGGAACGTGATCCGGCTGGCGAGCTCCGGGAACTCCACGTCCAGCACGTGACGCGCGCCGTTGACGATGTCGTCGCCACCGGGACCTGACGTGACACGTCCGAGCACGAGCACGTGCGCGATGTCGTAGAAGTCGGCAAAGTGCGCCACGCCGTATCCGAGGTAGGTGCCGAGCGTCTCGTAGATGCGCCGCGCACCGTCGTGCCCTTCGCCGCGCAGCTTCTGCACGACCTTGAGCTTCTCGGGCAGGCCCATGTCGGTGGGCGTCTCGATACCGGCCACCGGGGCCAGGCGCCCCACGGCTTGTTGCGAGAAGTATTGCGACCCCACGCCGAAGTCCCCCGACCATTCGTCGACAGGCGCGTCGGGATTGAACGCCACGGGCACGAACGCCAGTTCGTTGAGCCACGACGTGATGTTGCCGTCTGGCGTCACGTATCCGGCGGCAGTGCTCGTGCCGAGCGCGATGCCGAGGATCGCGTTCTTGCCGAGCGACATCGATCCCGCCAGCGCCGTCACCTCACCGTCGTTCACCACTTCGAACGGGACGTCCTGCCAGCCGCGCTTCACCTCGAAGAAGATGTCCTTCACGCGTGCGTCGAACAACTCCTGCGACACGCCGCGGAAGAGCGACCCGGCCTTGACACGGTTGTTCACGTAGACGCCGGCCGCCGAGCCGCCGATCGCATCGACGCGCGGCAAGTGTTCGGCGGCCTTGCGCAGCGAGTCCATGATGCCGTCGAAGTGGTACTGCGGATCCGGCTTGTGGTACGGATCCCACACCGTCTCTTCGCTGAAGACCACCTCGCCGTTCACCACGGCGGCAACCTTGCGATCGCTCCCACCGAGATCGAACCCGATCCGATAGCCAGACAGATGCCGGCCCAGCGGCTTTGTCACCGACCGCTCCGCCGGAAGGTCGCTCGTGTGGACCACGTCGATGGCGTGATCGAACATCCGGAACGCGACGAGATCGGCGTCGAAGCGGCCCGTCGCCGTGTCCGCGTAGTGCGCGCGCAACGCGTCGGCGAGTGCCGCGGGACCGTCCACGTAGATCCGCCAGCCGCCACGCGACCACAGCAGGAACTTGACGAAGCGCTCGACGAACGCGGCGTTGCCGGCCGCGTCGGGATGCGACGCCGGGAGCACGGCGATGTCGAAGCGGAAGACGGAACCGTCGGCCTGCTCGATGGCGAGGCGGACGGGCACGCCGCCACCGGCCTCGGCCACCTGCTGGCGGAACGCGCGCACGGCGAGGACGGCAGGCCGAAACGCCGGGTCGAGTACCGGGGTCACCTTGGGAGCGACGAGAGGGAGTCCGTTCAGAGTGTCCATGGCAGTCTGGTACGGCCGTCGACGCTCTGCCGCGGGCCGTGCAGGCGTCACGATACATCGCCCGTCAGTGCTCGTGCCAGTACAGGGTTACAGACCGGCAACAGGCAACCGGCAACGGGCAACCGGAAGGCATATCTGCCGCAGCCACGCTGGGCCTCCGACCGGACCAAGCCGGTGCCGGTTGCCTGTTGCCTGTTGCCGGTTGCCGATCCCTCTACCGCATGCCCGTCTTGCGCAGTACAGCCATGAGCGGACACCAGTTCGTGAACGCGGACTGGAACAGGTTCGCGCCCACGAACAGGGTCACGTACAGCCAGTTCTGATGGACGGCGAGCGCCAGTCCTGCCGAAACGAGGACGAAGGTGCCGGCCGCCAGGCGCAGCGTGCGCTCCACCGTCCAGCCGTGTGCGGTCGTTGCCGGGTGCATGTCCATCGTGCGTGTCGCCATCGGTCACTCCTTCCAGGCAAGTCAGTGCGCCTCGACAGGCGCGGGATCCGTCGTGGGTGGCGTCGTTTCGGCTCCGATGAGCGGCCGCCGCGTCGCTCCCATGTAATAGAGGACGGGAATCGCCATCCGTGACAGGAGCAGCGACGCCACTTCGCCCGCCATGAGGGAGATCGCGAGCCCCTGGAAGATCGGGTCGAACAGGATGACGCCCGCGCCGACGATCACCGCGGCTGCCGTGAGCGCCATCGGCCTGAAGCGCACGGCGCCGGCATCGACCACCGCCTCGTCGAGCGGCATGCCCTGACGCAGGCGCAGTTCGATGAAGTCCACGAGGATGATCGAGTTGCGGACGACGATGCCGGCACCGGCGATGAAGCCGATCATCGACGTCGCGGTGAAGAAGGCGCCCATCATCGCGTGCGCCGGCAGGATGCCCACGAGCGAGAACGGAATCGCCAGCATGATGACGATTGGCGTCCTGAACGAGGCGAACCACCCGACAACGAGGATGTAGATCAGGATCAGCACGGCTCCGAACGCGAGGCCGAGATCGCGAAACACTTCGATGGTGATGTGCCATTCGCCGTCCCACTTCATCGACGGGCGCGACGTCTGCTCGGGCTGCGTCGCGTTGTAGACGGCCACGCCGTGCCCATCCGGCAGTCGCAGTCCTGCGATCGCCTCGTTCATGCGGAGGATGGCGTAGACGGGACTCTCGTCTTCGCCGGCCAGATCGGCCGTCACATAGGTCACCGGTAGCAGGTTCTTGTGGTAGATGCTGCCGTCCTCGACGCGCCGTTCCAGTCGCGTCAGTTCTCCGATCGACACGGGCCTCGGTCCGGCGAGACGCAACGCCTGGAACGACGCCAGATCGTCGCGTGCCTCACGCGGCAGGCGCAACAGGATCGGCACGTCCTCGCGCGACGCCTCGTCGTGCAGGACACCCGCGGCTTCTCCGCCCGCGGCCATGCGGACGAGTCCGGCCACTGTCGCCGGTGCCACACCGGCGGCCGCGGCCTTCTCCGGATCGACGATGAGCGACAGACGCGGGTGCGCGTCCTCGACGTACCAGTCGGTGTCGACCACGCCGGCCGTCGCCTCGAAGATGCGTCTGACGTCGGTGGCCAGCGCCAGCCGCTGCGTCGCATCAGGCCCATACACCTCGGCCACGAGCGTCTGCAGGACGGGCGGTCCGGGGGGCACTTCGGCTACCTGGATCGTCGCGCCCGCGGCGCGTGCGATGGGCAGCAGGCGCTCGCGTACGCGGCGCGCCACGTCATGACTCGACTCCGCGCGATCGTGCTTGGGCAGGAGGTTCACCTGGAGATCGCCCAGGTGCGGCGACTGCCTGAGGAAATAGTGCCGCACGAGGCCGTTGAAGTTGTGGGGCGATGCGGTCCCCACGTAGTCCTGCACGTCGCGGACGGCGGGATCGCCAAGCGCGGCAGCCGCGAGCCTCGCGGTGACGGCCGCCGTCTGCTCCAGCGGTGTGCCATCGGGCATGTCGACAACGACCTGGAATTCGCTCTTGTTGTCGAACGGCAGCATCTTGACCGTGACGAGCCGCAAGGGCACCAGCGCCATCGCTCCAACGAGCAGCGCGACGAGCCCCACCAGGAACGCCATGCGGCGGCGGCGATCGGCGATGAGCGGTCCCATCGCGCGGCGATACCACTTCGTGAACGTGTCCTCGCCACCATCGTGGTGGGCATCGTCCTGGCGCAGCAGCCTGACGGCCGCCCAGGGCGTGACGACGAATGCCACGACGAGCGAGAACACCATCGCGGCGGAGGCGCCAACGGGAATGGGACGCATGTACGGCCCCATCAACCCTCCGACGAACGCCATCGGCAGGATCGCGGCCACGACCGTCAGCGTCGCGAGGATCGTCGGGTTGCCGACCTCGTCGACCGCGCGAATCACGATGGCCGTGAGGCCATCCTGCCCCGTCGACATGCGGGCATGCCGCACCACGTTCTCCACGACGACGATCGCGTCGTCCACGAGGATGCCGATCGAGAAGATCAACGCGAAGAGCGTGATGCGGTTCAGCGTGTAGCCGTACAGGTAGAACATGAACAGCGTGAGC
>JADLFL010000005.1 GCA_020845575.1 Acidobacteriota bacterium
CCTCGACGAGATCCTTGGCTTCCTTCAGGCCGAGCGAGGTGACCTCGCGGACCGCCTTGATCACGTTGATCTTGTTCGCGCCCGCCTCGACGAGGATGACGTTGAACTCGGTCTGCTCCTCGGCCGGGGCCGCCGCCGCCGCACCGGCACCCGCTGCCACCACCACCGGCGCCGCGGCCGCGGCCGACACGCCGAGCTCGGCCTCGAGGGTCTTGACGAGCTTCGACAGCTCCATCACCGAAATGTTCTTGATGTACTCGACCACCTGATCCTGCGTCACGTCTGCCATTGTCCTGATCTCCTCACCTGTCAGCGGTAGGGCCCGCCGCCTCGACGTTGCTCGGGGCGCGGCCATCGTTCATCGGCGGGCTACTCGCCCTTCTTCTTCTCCACCTGCGTCAGTACATTCATCAGGTCCCTCGGCGCCGCGCTCAACACGCTGACGATCTGGACCATCGGAGCCTGCAGCAGGTACAGCAGCTTGGCGTACAGTTCCGGCTTGCCCGGCATCGTCGCCAGGTCGTTGACCGCCGGTCCCTCCACCACTTCGCCCTGCACCACGGCGGCCTTCAGCACGAGGGCGGGCGCGGTCCGGGCAAACGTCGTGAGCACCTTGGCGAGCGCCACCGGGTCGTCGCCGCTGAAGGCCACGGCCGTCGGGCCCGTGAAGTGGGACGTCAGCGCCTCGAAGGGCGTGCCGGCCATCGCGCGACGCGCGAGCGTGTTCTTCACCACCTTGTACGAGCCGTGCACGGCCCGCACCTGGCGGCGCAGTTCGGTGACCTCGGGAACCTTGAGGCCCTTGTACTCCAGGACGATCAGGCTCTCGGACGCCCCGAAGGCGTCGGCGAGCTGCCCGAGTTCCAGTTGCTTGTCAGCACGAGATACAGCCATGGTCTCTCCCCTTACTTGACGAGCGACTCGACATGCGAGGTGTCGATCGCCACGCCCGGGCCCATGGTCGAACTGACCGTCAGGCTCTTGAGGTACTTGCCCTTGGCCGCCGCCGGCTTCGCCTTCATCACGCTGTCCACCAGCGCGTGCGCGTTGGCCAGGAGGTTCTCGGCCGGGAACGACACCTTGCCGATCGGGGCGTGCACGATGCCGGTCTTGTCCACGCGGAACTCGACCTTGCCCGCCTTGATCTCCTGCACGGCCTTCGCGATGTCGGTCGTGACGGTGCCCGTCTTCGGGTTGGGCATCAGTCCGCGCGGACCGAGTACCTTGCCGAGCCGGCCCACGGCCCGCATCATGTCGGGCGTGGCCACGACGGCGTCGAAGTCCGTCCACCCGCCCGCAATCTTCTCCACGAGTTCCTCGCCGCCGATCGCGTCGGCGCCGGCGGCTTCCGCCTCACGCTGCTTTTCGGCGTTGGCGATCACGAGCACGCGCTTGGTCCTGCCCAGGCCGTGCGGCAGCACCACGGTGCCGCGCACCATCTGATCGGCGTGCTTGGGATCCACGCCGAGACGCATGGCCACTTCGACGGTCTCGTCGAACTTCGTGTACTTGAGCTTCTGGACGAGCGGAATCGCTTCGTCCAGCACGTACGGCCGCTCTTCGACTTGCGCGCGCGCCGCCGCGTACTTCTTCCCGGGATTGGGCATGCACTGACCTCCGTGGTTCAGACGGCCGCCGAAACGACCTCCCACAATTACCGCATCACCTACACCACATCCAGACCCATCGAGCGCGCCGTGCCGCTCACGCTGCGGATGGCCGACTCGACCGATTCGCAGTTGAGATCCGGCAGCTTGATCCGCGCGATCTCCTCGACCTGCGCCTTGGTCACCGTGCCCACCTTGTTCTTGTTGGGCTCGGCAGACCCCTTCTCCACCTTCGCGGCGCGCTTGAGCAGCACGGGCGCGGGCGGCGTCTTGAGCACGAAGGTGTACGAGCGGTCGGCGTACACCGTCACCACCACGGGGATGATGAGGCCGTCCTGCCCGGCGGTCTTCGCGTTGAAGTTCTTGCAGAAGTCCATGATGTTGACGCCCTGCGGACCGAGTGCGGTACCGACAGGCGGCGCCGGCGTCGCCTTGCCGGCGGCAATCTGGAGCTTCACGAGTGCTTGGACTTTCTTGGCCATGTGTCTGCGAACCGTCCCTGCTGCGATCGAACCCTAGAGTTTCTCGACCTGGAGGAAGTCGAGTTCCACCGGCGTCGACCGCCCGAAGATCGTCACCATGACCTTCAGCGTGCTGCGCTCGGTATTCACCTCGTCCACCGTCCCGTTGAAATTGGTGAACGGGCCTTCGTTGATGCGGACCTGATCGCCCTTGTCGAAGTGGTACTTCGGCTTGGGCTTCTCGGCGCTCTCGCGCACCTGGAGGAGGATGTTCTCCACCTCGTCGCGCGTCATCGGCGTCGGCTTGGTCCCCGCACCCACGAACCCGGTGACCTTCGGCGTGTTCTTCACCACGTGCCACGCGTCGTCGGTCATCTGCATCTCGACGAACAGGTAGCCCGGGAAGATCCGCTTCGGGGCTTCGTACTTCCGCCCACCCCGCATCTCGACCACGACTTCGGTGGGCACCAGGATCTCGCCGAACTTGTCCTCCAGGCCGTACGCCTGGAAGCGCTGCTCGAGCGATTCCTTGACCTTCTTCTCGAAGCCCGAGTACGTGTGGACGATGTACCAGCTCAACACGGGAGCCGGCGCGGCGCCATCCTGCGTGGTCTCGCTCATGCCGCGCCTCCGAGGCGCCGGAAGATCCATTCGACCACCTTGTTGAACGCCGCGTCGATGGCGAACAGGTACAGGCCCATGATGAGCGAGAACACGATCACGACCACAGTCGTGGCTTGCACCTCGCGCTGTGTGGGCCATGTGACGCGCCCGACTTCCTCACGCACCTTCGAGAGGAAATCCTTCGCACGTCCCCACCAGCCCAACGGGCCGCTCGTCGTCGCGACGGGCGCATCACTGCCCTCGCGGCGTCCGACCTGCGCGTCCTTGACGTTGTCCACCATCGCGGTCTTCACGGTGCGGTTTCCTTGAGTGCAGACGCCCCGGCGCGCCTCGCGTGACCGCGGTGCGCGCCTCGGGCTCCCGCCGGCGAGAGGTGGCAGGCCAGGAGGGACTCGAACCCCCAACCCCCGGTTTTGGAGACCGGTGCTCTCCCAATTGAGCTACTGGCCTGTACGCACGCCGCCGCCGGCCGGGCCGGCAACTACTTGCTTTCCTTGTGTTCCGTGTGCGACTTGCAGAAGCGGCAGAACTTCTTCATGTTCAGACGCTCCGTGGTCTTCTTCTTGTTGCGCGTCGTGCTGTAGTTCCGACGCTTGCACTCGCCGCACGCGAGCTGAACGATGTCTCTCATGGTGAACTCACTGTCTTACGGTTCAGGGCTCGGGAAAGGCCGGGCTCGGAGAGCCGGCCCTGCCAGCCGCAGGCGATCCGGTCCTGCCAGACGAGCCGGCCTTGTCGGCCGGCCCACCACAGCCTTACTGCAGGATCTCGGTGATGGTGCCCGCGCCCACCGTCCGGCCGCCCTCGCGAATCGCGAACCGCAGCCCCTTCTCCAGCGCCACCGGCCCGATGAGCTCGATCTCCATCGTCACGTTGTCGCCCGGCATCACCATCTCCACGCCCTCGGGCAGCTTGGCCACCCCCGTCACATCCGTCGTCCGGATGTAGAACTGCGGCCGGTACCCGTTGAAGAACGGCGTGTGACGCCCGCCCTCTTCCTTGGTCAGGACGTACACCTCACCCTTGAACTTGGTGTGCGGCGTGATCGACCCGCCCTTGGCCAACACCTGCCCCCGCTCCACCGCATCCTTGTCGATGCCGCGCAGCAGCGCCCCGATGTTGTCGCCCGCCTGCCCCTCGTCGAGCAGCTTCTTGAACATCTCGACGCCGGTCACCACCGTCTTGCGCGTCGGCCCGAACCCCACAATCTCGATTTCCTCGCCGACCTTCACCGTCCCGCGCTCCACCCGGCCGGTCACCACCGTCCCACGCCCCGAGATCGAGAACACGTCCTCGACCGGCATCAGGAACGGCTTGTCCACCGCGCGCTCCGGCAGCGGCACGTACTGGTCCACCGCCTCCATCAGCGCGTCGATCGTCTTCTCCCACTCGCCTTCGCCTTCCAGCGCCTTGAGCGCCGACCCGCGCACGATCGGAATCTCGTCCCCCGGGAACCCGTAGCTGCTCAGCAGCTCCCGCACCTCGAGCTCCACCAGATCCAGCAGCTCGGGGTCGTCCACCGCGTCCACCTTGTTCAGGAACACCACCAGGTACGGCACCCCCACCTGCCGCGCCAGCAGAATGTGCTCGCGCGTCTGCGGCATCGGCCCGTCGGTGGCCGCCACCACCAGAATCCCCCCGTCCATCTGCGCCGCGCCCGTGATCATGTTCTTCACGTAGTCGGCGTGCCCCGGACAGTCCACGTGCGCGTAATGCCGATTGGCCGTCTCGTACTCCACGTGCGACGTCGCAATCGTGATCCCGCGCTCCTTCTCTTCCGGCGCGTTGTCGATCGAGTCGAACGACCGGAACGACACCTTCGGATTGTGCTTGCTCAGCACCTTGGTGATCGCCGCCGTCGTCGTCGTCTTGCCGTGGTCGATGTGGCCGATCGTCCCGATGTTGACGTGCGGCTTCGAACGGTCGAACTTCTCTTTCGCCATGACCCTTTACGCTCTCTTTGCTACGCCTACGTGTTCGTTACCAACCTGCGCTACTGGCCCGCCAACCTGAACCCGACTGGGCCCGCCAACCGGAGCTCGCGAAGCGAGCGAAGGTTGGAGCCGATGACCGGGATTGAACCGGTGACCTCGTCCTTACCAAGGACGCGCTCTGCCAACTGAGCTACATCGGCCTTCGCTGAACGCTCGCTCTTCGCTCGCAGCTTCGGCCGACACGTCGACTGAGCCTGCCCATCTCGCTCGCGGGAGCCGCATCTTCGGTGCCCGCCACCCGGACACGGGTCCGCTGGCGGGACAAGCTCACAATCCTAACCCGGATCCGGTGTCAACACCAAACCGGCACAGACACGCCATCGCGCCCACCGGCCCGAAAGCCGATCGGCAGCGCCCGCCCCGCCTTCGCGCCTACGACGCTCCGGCGCGGCACGGCGGTGGGACGAACCCGGTACATGTGGAGCGGGAGACGGGGATCGAACCCGCGACCAACAGCTTGGAAGGCTGTGACTCTACCACTGAGTTACTCCCGCCTTCGACTCGCATGATTGCAGCGCCAGCACCGCAATCACGCTCGCTCAGGCCTGGGCCATGACTCCGCCCCGAGGCCTGCCGTCCTGCTCGAGCCAGGGCCATGACTCCGCCCCCAGACCCGCCGTCCTGCTCCAGCCCCAAGCAGCCTGCCATGAGCGAGCCCACGCGTCTCGCCACGCGAGACGCGTGGGCGAGTCGAATGGTGGCGAGGGAAGGATTCGAACCTTCGAAGGCGCTTGGCCGACAGATTTACAGTCTGCTGCGTTTGACCGCTCCGCAACCTCGCCGCACACGGCTCGGGCCTGGGCCCGTTGAACTGCATTCAGGCGCGTTGCCGCACCCACGATCGCCTGATTCACGACCGTTCCTGCACATCGAAACTGGAGCTGGCGAAGGGATTTGAACCCCCGACCGGCTGATTACAAATCAGCTGCTCTACCGGACTGAGCTACGCCAGCCGGACAAAGGAGGCGAGTATAGCACACCGCGCTGCCTCAGCGCTTCGTACAGGACTATGCCCGTGGCGACCGAGACGTTGAGACTGCCGACGTGCCCGCGCATCGGCAGCGCCGCGATGAAGTCGCAGTGCTCCCTGACCAGCCGCCGCAACCCCTCCCCTTCCGCGCCGACGACAAGGGCCGTGGGCGGACGGAAGTCGACGCTGTCGTAGGCCTGGGCCCCTTCCGCGTCGAGGCCGACCACCCACACGCCGAGCGACTTGAGGGTCTCGATCGCGCGCACCACGTTGACCACGTCGCAGATGCGCACGTGCGCCAGCGCGCCAGCCGACGCGCGCGCCACGGCGGGCCCGAGCGCCGCCGCGTGCCGCTCCTGGCGCACCACGCCCGTCGCTCCGGCGGCATCCACGGTCCGCAGGATCGCGCCGACGTTGTGCGGGTCTTCGACGCCGTCCAGCACCACGACCAGCGGCGCCGGCTTGACGGCAACCAGTTGCTCCAGCGTCCAGCGTCGCGGCGCCTCTCCCAGCGTGGCGACAACGCCCTGGTGGCGCTCCCCGCCGGCCAGGCGCTCGAGCTCCGCGGCGTCGACCCGCCGCACGGGCACGCCGCGCGCTTCGGCCAGGCGCACGATCTCGGTGACGCGCGCGTCGGTCCGCGCGCCGACACACACATCGCGCACGCTTCCGGCGCGCAAGGCTTCACGTACGGGATGCACGCCGGCGACGACAATCGGGGCCATGTGCGATCAGGCTCCGATCAGCGCGGCCGCGCACATCGCCGCGCGCTCGCGACACCCGACGATGGGGTCGATGCCGGCACGCGGCGGAATCGCCGCACCCGCCTCGATGGCCGGCACGACGAGATCGAGTTCCGGCCCGCTGTCGGCCCCGGTGATCGCCAGGCGGATCGGGTGGAACAGATGTCGGCCCTTCTGGCCGGTGCGGTCCTTCACGCGTTGCGCGGTCTCGCGGAACGATTCCCGCGTCAGCCGTGGCCGGGCGCTCAACTCCTCGGCGAACGCGACGATCACCGCGCGCGAGGCGGACGCCGCATCGGGCGACTCGGCGCCAAGCAGTTCCACGACGGCGCCCGGGCGCGGAGTCTCGAATACCGTGCGCAGGCGCGCCGGTGCATCGGCGAGCCGATCCACGGTGCCCGCCACCAGCGGGACACATGTCAGCAGGAACGCACGCATCGCCTCATCGGCCACGACTGTTTCGCTTCGCAGGCAGCCGGCCTCGACCAGATGCGGGACCAGCAGCGCGGCCACTCGTGCCGGATCGGCATCCTTCAGGTAGTGCCGGTTCATCCACGCGAGCTTGTCCGGATCGAACACACCCGCACTCCTGGTGACGTCCTCGACGCGGAATCGTCGCGCGAGCTCATCGATCGGGACGATCTCTTCTTCGTGTCCCGGCGACCATCCGAGAAGCGCCAGGTAGTTGCGCAGCGCTTCGGGCAGGAAGCCCTGCGCGCGGAAGTCGGAGACGCTCGATGCGCCGTGGCGCTTGGACAGCGGCGCGTGATCGGGGCCGAGCACGAGCGACAGGTGTGCGAACTGCGGCGAGGCCACGCCGAGCGCGCGATACACCAGGATCTGCCGCGGCGTGTTCGGCACATGGTCCTCGCCACGCACCACCAGCGTGATCCCCATCGCCACATCGTCCACCACGACGGCGAAGTTGTAGGCCGGCAGCCCGTTCGGACGGAGCAGGACGAAATCACCGATCATCGCCGCGTCGGTGGCGATCGATCCGCGCACGAGATCGGTGAAGACGATGGGCTCGTGCGTGGTGACGCGGAACCTGATCGCGGCGGGTTCGCCCGTCGCCACGCGCGCACGCGCAACCGCCGGCTCGATGCCGCGGCAGGTGCCGGCGTACTGAGGCGTACGGCCCTCACGCAGCGCGGCTTCGCGCGCGGCGTCGAGATCCGCCGGCGAGCAGAAGCAGTAGTACGCATGTCTCTCGTCGAGCAGGCGCTCCGCGTGTGCGCGATAGATCGCCAGCCGTTCGGTCTGCCTGTAGGGTCCGTATGGTCCGCTCCGGTCCGGACCTTCATCCCAGTCGAGTCCGAGCCACCTCAGGTCTTCGAGGATGCCGTCAGCCGACGCCATCGTCGAACGCGCCTCGTCGGTGTCTTCGAGCCGCAGCACGAACGTGCCGCCCTGCCCGCGCGCAAGCAGCCAGTTGAACAGCGCCGTCCTGGCGTTGCCGACGTGCAGGTACCCTGTCGGACTCGGAGCGAAGCGTACGCGCATCGGAAGCATTATCCGGCAACCGGCAACCGGCAACCGGCAACCGGGCACCGGGCAGCGGGCACCGGGCAGCGGGCACCGGGCAGCGGGCAGCGGGCACCGGACAGCGGGCAGCGGACAGCGGGCAGCGGGCAGCGGACAGCGGGCAGCGGGCAGCGGGACAACCCGGCGGCGGGCACCGGCGAGATGTAGCTGCCGGGTCCCGATGACGTAGACGGACTCTGTCCGGCAGTCAGTGACATACGCCCACCGGATGAAGGCCGGCGGCTACACCTTCGCGGCAAGCCAGCACGCTGAAGACCCAACCGCGTCGAGCTGCTGCAGGGCACGCTCGACAGTCTGCTGACGACTGCCGACGATCATCCCGGTATCGCTCCCGTTGCCGTGGTCGGCCACGCCTACTGGCAGCGCCGCTCTGGCGCGCGGCCGCCGATCCCTGGCGAGACGATCCTGCTGAACCAGGTGCCGTTCGAAGTCGTCGGCGAGCCTGCGGGTTTCCCGGGCGGCGGCGGACTGGCTCCAGAGGTGACGATCCCTTCTACGCTGCGCCGCTCTCGAGCGGCAGGTCATCCGCGCCAGGGGCTGAATGACCGCACTCCGCCAGGAGTGACAGTCACTTGCGTTGCAGGGCACAGCGGGCTCGGCCAGGACGGCTCGGCCATCGGTCAGATTCGTTCGACGCGGATTGTCGGGTCGAGCTTCAGGATGTCGTCGGGATCGCCCGTGACAACGACATCGGCGGTGGGGCGTGCGGCAAGGACCACTGTCGCGTCGATCACGTCCTTCGTTCCGGCAACCCCGCACAACTCACCGGCCGCTCTGGCGAGTTGAGCGTCAAGCGTGTGCACTTCCACTTCTCGCGTCTTGAAGAAGCGCGTCAACGTGGTCTGCCGGCGGCCGTCCCTCCACGCCTGCCCGATGACGCCAGCAGGCACGCGAAGACGGAGGCGCTTCCGCAGTGCTTCCTGCAGCAACGCGATCATGCGGCGATCACCGCGTTCGATGGCGATGAGCGCGCCAGCGTCGAGGGGCAGGCCCGTGACCGGCGCCGAAGGACCCGTCGCGCCCATTGCCGTTCCTCCGCTGTGGGCTGACCGTGCTCGGCGACGAGTTCCTCGACGAGGTCCGCCAGCGACTCTTCGCGATCCTGCTGCGCCAGCGCCTTGACGATGTAGCAGGTCGTACTGCATCGTGGCTCAACCACACGCGATTCTCGCTGCACATGGCCGGATGCCTGAGTTCGTCATTCGACATTCGGCATCGCCCGTGTCAGCAGCGCCACGGAGTGGACGACCATCGCATCCTCGAGTGAGGACGTGCCCTCGGGCGTCTTGCCTTTCACGCTGATGCGATCGGGTGTCGTGGCGAGCGCTGCGGCCAGCGACGTACGCAGGGCCGCCGCGATCGGACCGATCTTCGGGCGATGGCAGATCACGACGATGTCGAGGTTGCCGATGTGCCAGCCAGCGCCCTGCACGCGGAAGAACGCGTCGCGCAGCAGCGCAAGACTGTCGGCGTCCTTCCAGGCGGGATCCGTATCGGGGAACAGCCCGCCGACGTCGCCGAGTCCCGCGGCACCCAGCACGGCATCGATGACGGCATGGCAGACAGCGTCACCGTCGGAGTGCCCGGCGAGCCCGCGCCCGTCGGGCACGTGGACGCCGCCGACAACGAGACGCCGGCCGTCGGCAAAACGATGCGAGTCGTACCCGACGCCCACGCGCGCCTCCGCCGGCTGATGGACGCTCGCACCAAGCGCGGCGCGCGCACGCCGGAGATCATCGTCGGTGGTGATCTTCACGTTGTCCGGATGCCCTTCCACGATCTGCACGCGATGTCCGAGGCGCTCGGCCAGCGACGCTTCATCGGTCACCTCGTCTGCCGATGTCATCGCCGGTATCAACACCTCGAGGACATCACGGCGAAAGCCCTGCGGTGTCTGCGCCAGCGCGAGGCCGTCGCGCGCGATCGTGCCTTCGATCCAGCGTCCTTCCGCGCCATCCACGACGCGCTTGACCGTGTCGTGAACGCGCGCCGCTGCGATGGCGGCGCCGTGACGCGCCGCGGCCGCCACCACGCGTCCGATCACGTCCGGCGTGACGAACGGGCGGGCGGCGTCGTGCACGAGCACGACGTCGGCATCTCCGGGCAACGCGAGCAGACCCGCCGCCACCGAATCCTGCCGGCGCGCGCCGCCGGCGACAACGGCGAGCAGCTTGCCTGCCGCGGCAGTCGTCGCGAGCACCGACGCATCAGCAACGTCAGACGCCGGCACCACCGCGACAACACCGCGGACCTCCGGAGACGAGGCGCAGGCCGCCACACTCCGCTCGAAGATCGTGCGGTCGCCAAGCGTCAGCCACTGCTTGGCCACCAACCCGCCAAGGCGACGCCCCTGGCCACCGGCGGCCACCACCACGTCGACAGTCACCGAGCGCGCTCCATGCGAGTGGTAAGGTAGCACCCATGCCCGGGCCGACCCGGCCGATCACTGCCGTTCTCGCCCTGGGCTCGTCGATACTCCTCCTCTCCGCTGCGCGCACGGTGGCAGCGGCTCGCCTCATCGCGGACGGCGACTGGCGGCTCCTCCTGTCATGGGCCGTTGCAGTCATCGCATTCACGGCCAGCGCGTGGGGACTCGTACGTTCCATGTCCGGCGTGCAGGTCTCGATGCGTCGAGCACGCCTGCTGCCTGTGGGGCTCGCCGCGTCGTGTACGGCGATGTTTGTCCTGAGCATCCCGGCTGCCGAAGGCCCCGACGAACTGGCGCACCTGCAGTACACGCGCTTCGTTGCCATGACGGGACGTCTGCCGACGGCGGTGCCACCCGTCGGAGATCCCTGGCGCGCCGACAGTTACGAATGGGTGCAGCACCCGGCCTACTACATCGCCACGGGCACGATCGCGCGGCTGCTCGGGCTTGCCGACGAACCACCTCGGTTGCCTGCCAACGAGGCGTCACGACTTCACGGCGGCCGTCAGGTCGCGATGTACCTGCACGGTCCCGACACCACGCGACAGGCAGGCATTCGCCTCATCTGGTGCATCCGCCTGCTGCACATCGGCCTTGCCGCGCTGACGGCATGGTGGCTCGGGACGGCGCTGCGACTCGCGGGCCTCGGCGAGCGTGCCGCTCTCGTGGGCAGCGCCTCGCTCGGTCTCGTGCCGCAGGTAGCGGCACTCATGGGTTACCACTCGACCGATGGGGCCGCGACCGCCGCCGCCACGTTCGCCGTGGTGACCATCCTGCGGGCGGCAACGACTTCCGGCAGCCGCTCGTCATTCATCGCCGGTCTGGCAACGGGTCTGGCACTGGCCGTCAAGCTCAGCACCGCCTATCTGTTGACGATGATCGCGCTGGCAACCGCGTGGACACGCCACGGATGGAGAACGGCGGCCCGACAGTCTGCTGCCGCGGCGCTCGGTGTCTGTCTGTCATGTGCCTGGGTCCCGCTTCGTGAATGGTACGCATTCGGTGACCCGTTGGGACGGGCGTTCCGTGCGGACGTGCTCGCCGCAGCGGGGCTCGGTCCAACGCCGTCACCCGGCCTGCTCGATCCGGCGATTCTCGGTATCTGGCGTGTCCAGGTGTTCGAGGCGTTCTGGGCTCGCTTCGGCTCGCTCGGTGCGGGACCGATGTCCGATTCCCGGCTCTGGTCGTTCTATGGCGCCGTGAGTCTCGTCCTCGCGATCGCCTGCATCGTCACGCTGCTGCGCATCGTGTCGTCGCCGCAGACGCATCGCCTGCTCGGGCTCGCGACGGCAGGGGCCGTCTCCGCATGTGCGCTCTGGGTGTACGTCACGATGGTGCCGCGTCCGTACATGGCCATCCACTGGACACCGCGGTACGTCCAGCCGGCGCTTCCGGTGCTGGCCATTGTCGCAACGGCCGGGCTCGCGCACGTGGTGCGCATGCGGCGCGGATCGACGAACACGGCAGCCGCGATGGCCAGCCTCGGCATCGCCGTCATGGCCGCAGCTGTGCTCGCGACAGCGCGGACCGTCCTGCTCCAGTTTCTCGGCGGCTATTGAAACACGCCCGGCCTACTCACCGCCCGCGTAGACGGCGAGGCGTTCGGTGGTCAGCGCGAGCGCGCGCTGGCCGGCGCTGGCGGGCAGCGACGCCGGTACGTAGAGGAGGACGAGCACGTCGCGCGTGGCGGGTGTCGTCATCGTGCGCGCGGAGTCCGACGTGGGGTTGCCGAAGGGTCCCACCGCGTCGGCCAGGGTGAGCCGGCCTTCGACGTTCACGCGATCCTTCCTGATACCGTCGTAGCCCTCGCCCGGACCACCGAGCCGCAGCGCGACTGGCGGCCGCATGCGCGCGAGATCGTAGAGACCGAACGAGATCTGCGTCTCGGCGGAACACCAGTTGATGATGTCCACCAGCCCGTTCACGCGCGGCAGGGAATCACCCTTGCGCACGCGGCGCAGCAGCGCTTCACTCGACGGCCGCGTCTTGGTCGGGTCGATGCCACAGCGCTTGTACATGAGCCGCGTGGCGGCCATGGGCTCGTCGAGATCGGTCGCGGCACGCAGGCGGTCTGCAGCCTCCGCGAGCGGCGCATCGAGACGCGGGTCGTGCGCGAGCACCGTCACGCCACGACGGACGATCACGCCAGGCATCACGATGTCGGCGACATCCGGCGAGACGTCGATGTTCACGAGGATGCTCCCTGCAGTTGCTCCACGCCGTCGCGCACCTGCCGCTCGATAACGCCCGCCAACTCACGCGCCCGACGCGCGTCGTATCCCTCCGTCGACACGATGGGCAGGACGCGCAGGCGCACGTGTCCCGGACAGGTCATGAGCCGCCCCTTCAGCATCACGTGACGCGTGCCCTCCACAGACACGGGCACGATGGGGAGGCCTGACTCGATCGCCAGCAGCACGATGCCGGCGCGGAAGCGCGCCACGCGTCCGTCAGCGCTGCGCGTGCCTTCCGGGAACACGAGCAGCGAGACATGCTGACGCATCAGTTCCTTGATCTGTGCCATCGTCGAGTTGCCCGGATTGCTGCGATCCACGAGGACGTGACCGCTGCGGCGCAGATGCCAGCCGAGGAACGGAAACCGGCCGAGCGACGCTTTCGCAAGGATGCGGATCTGATACGGCAGATACCAGAAGAGGACCGGGATGTCGTAGATGCTCTGGTGATTGGCGAGGAAGATGTACGAGGCGTCGGACGGGAGCTGGTCGATGCCGCTCACCTCCACCGTGACGCCGGTGGTCTTCAGGATCAGCCACGCCCATGCCCTGGCGCACTTGTGCGCGAGGTGCCCCTGCCGATCGACGAGCGTCGAAAGCAGCGACAGCGTGCCGAGGACGATGGTGTAGACGCTGATGGCGGGGATCAGGAAGACGACCGTCCGCCACCAATGGAACGGGGGCACTGCCATCGAGAGGTCAGGTCTGCTGGATGGCGCGCGGCCGGCGGAAGGGCGCCGTCTGCTGGCTGGGCGCCTGGGTGACGGGCGTGGCGGCCGTGGCATCGCCGACGGCGGGTGCACGCTGCGTATCGCCGGCCGGATCGATGTAGCGGCCGAAGATCATCTTGCCGGCCGTCGTCTGGAGCACGCTGGTGACGACCACGTCGATGTTCTTGCTGATCATCTTGCGGCCGTTGTCCACCACCACCATCGTGCCATCGTCGAGATAGGCCACGCCCTGGTTGTACTCGCGGCCTTCCTTGAGGATGAAGACCTTCATGTACTCGCCGGGCAGGACGACAGGCTTGAGCGAGTTGGCCAGTTCGTTGATGTTCAGGACCGTGACGCCGCGCAACTCCGCCACCTTGTTCAGGTTGAAGTCGTTGGTGATGATGCAGCCTTCGAGCGATCGGCCGAGCTCGATGAGCTTGAGATCCACTTCCTTGACGTCGGGGAAGTCGACGTCGGAGATGACCACGTCGATGTGGGTCATCTTCTGCATCCGCTGGAGGATGTCGAGGCCGCGTCGGCCGCGGTTGCGCTTCATCGCGTCAGACGAGTCGGCCACGAACTGCAGTTCCTTCAGCACGAACTGCGGCACGACCAGCGTGCCGTCCACGAACCCCGTTTCGCAGATGTCGGCGATGCGGCCGTCGATGATCACGCTCGTGTCGAGGATCTTGTAGCGCTTCTTGGGAGCCGTGGCGCGAAAGAGGCTGATGAGCCGCGCCGGCTCGAGCCACTCACCCTTGCGCGCGCCGACCACCAGGCCGAGATACGTGAGGGCGAGCAGGGTGACCGTGTGGAGAAACGCCACGCGGCCGTCTGCCGTATTGGCCCAGAAGAGCGTGGTGGTGACCGTTTTGGCGAGACTGAGGCCGATGGTGCCCCCGAGCACGGCGCCGAGCATCGCCGAGACCGACGTGTCGCGAAGTTGCGACTCGAAGACCACCACGAGCCCCGCCAACCCTGCCCCGAACAGGACATTGAGGAGGGCGAACTCGTGAACAGGCTTCACGAGCGACGCCGAATACGCCACCGCGGCCACAAAGAGCACGCGAGCAAAGACGAACCACGTCATGCACGACCCCAGATGAAGGAAATCGCTATATCTGCCCGGAGGTGCGCGGCACGGAATCAGGGGGAGGGGAATGGCCGCGCCGCCTCCGCGAGACATCATACGCCCATCAATCCCAGCCGATCACCTCGTCGAGCGCCTCGCCGACCGTCCTGACACCCACCACCTCGCAGCCCGTCAGGGCCTCGTCCTGCGCGTTGCCAGTCGGAAGCACGCATCGCGTGAACCCCATCTGCGCGGCTTCCCTGACCCGCAGCAGCGACTGCCCCGTCGCACGCACCTCGCCCGCCAGACCCACTTCACCGAACACCGCCGTCCCCTGACGGACAGGCCGATTCCTCACGCTCGACACCACGGCGGCGACGATACCAAGGTCCGCGGCACGCTCGTCGACGGTGAACCCACCTGCTACGTTGACGAACACGTCCTCGCCGGCGAGGTTCAGCCCGGCTCGCTTCTCGAGCACCGCCAGCAGCAGGGCCAGCCGCTGCTGATCCACGCCGTTGGTCATGCGTCGCGCGCTGCCGTAGACGCTGCTCGACACCAGCGCCTGTACTTCCACGAGTATCGGCCGCGATCCCTCCATGCAGCAGAGGACGGCCGATCCCGGTGCGCCCGCCTGCCGCTCGGCCAGGAAGAGCGCCGACGGGTTGGCCACGGGCTGCAGCCCCGTGCCCGTCATCTCGAACACGCCCAGCTCGCTGGCCGCGCCGAAGCGATTCTTCACGGCCCGGATCACGCGATGCGTATGATGCCGCTCGCCCTCGAAATACAACACCGTGTCGACGACGTGCTCGAGCACCTTGGGGCCGGCCAGCCCGCCATCCTTGGTGACGTGGCCCACGAGGAACGTGGGCAGGTTCTGGCCCTTGGCCGCGAACAGCAACTGCGTGGCCGTCTCGCGGATCTGCCCGACGGTGCCCGGCGCCGACGTCAGCCGCGTCGAGTACACGGTCTGGATCGAGTCGACGATCAGCAGCGCGGGCTTGATCCGCTGGACCTCGTCGAGGATGCGCTCGGTACACGTCTCGGCCAGCAGGTACAGCGGCGCGCGCCCGACGCCGAGTCGTTCGCCGCGGCCCTTCACCTGGTGCTCCGACTCCTCGCCCGAGCAGTACAGCACCGGTCCCGTCCGTCGTGCGAACTCCGCCGCCGCCTGCAGCAGCAGCGTGCTCTTCCCGATGCCCGGCTCTCCGCCGAGGAGCACGAGGCTGCCCGGCACCAGTCCGCCGCCGAGGACACGGTCGAACTCGCCGATGCCCGTCGAGATCCGCTCGGCCTGCACCATGTCCACGTCCGCGTAGAGCCGCGCCTGCCCACCGGACCCGAGTCCGAGTCGCGCCGCAGCCCCTCCGGCCGGCTGCGCGGGCGACGCGGCTTCCTCCACCAAGGAGTTCCACGCCCCGCAATCGGGACACCGCCCCAGCCACTTGGGTGACTGAGCCCCGCAGGAGGTGCAGGCAAAGACCGATTTCGGCGCGCGCATCAGGGAGAGAATCTTACAGGTTCGGCAACCGGCAACCGGCAACCGGCGAACCGGTGGGCATTTCGGAAGTCCGCAGAGCCAGAGCCAGGGCAGCGCCCGTCGAGCTTGACCGTGGGACCGCGGTTCGTATCAATTCCGTGTAGCATTCTCGTCCACCCCGCTCACGCGTCTCCAGCATCGTGTCGATCCGGCGTGCCGATTCCCCGCTGAGCCGATATGGCAGCGCAGTGGTGGTCGTGGCCGTTGCCGCACTCGCGCGGTTCGGCCTGAACACCATGGGCGTCGATCCACGCACCACGATGTTCAGCCCCTTCTATGCCGCCATCGTCGTCGCGGCGCTCATGGGCGGGCTGCGGGCGGGGCTTCTGGCACAGGCGCTCTCCCTGGTGGCCAGCATCGTGCTGTGGACGCCGGGCGAACGCCTCACCGGCGTGGCGCTCGCTCCGATGGGGATCTTCCTCATCGTCAGCGGGCTCATCGTGTGGCTCACGCACGTGACGCGCACGGCGCTGGTCCGCGCCGAACATGCCGAGCATCGCGTACAGTCCACGCTCGACAGCATCACCGACAGTTTCGTGACCATCGACTTCTCGTGGCGCTTCACGTACGTGAACGACGCCGCACAGCACCACTTCGGTCTCGCGGCCACCGACGTCATCGGCCGCGCGTGCTGGGACGTCTTCCCCCAATCTGTCGGGACGTCCCTCGACGGCACTATGCGTCGCGTGATGACGCACAGGCTCCCCGTGACGCTCGAGACGGCGGCGATCCTGCGCCCGGGCCACTTCGTCCAGCTGCACGTGTCGCCCAGCGCGGATGGCATCTCGATCGTCTTCCGTGACATCACCGAATCGCACAGGCTGCGCGAGTCGCTGGTCCGACAGCAGGAGCGGATGTATCGCGCGCTCGAGGCGGCGCGCATGGCCGCGTGGGAGTACGACCCGCGCACCGGCCTGATGACCTGCAGTCCGTCTGCGAGCGACGCGCTCGGCGTGCCGGTGGAGATGCTGCCCCGCACGCGCGAGGCGAGCATGGCGATGATCCATCCCGACGACAGGCCGGCGCACGTGGACGCCGTCCAGCGCGCCTCGCAGTCGGCCGACGGCCAGTACCAGACGCGGTACCGGCTCGCGGAGGCCTATCTCTGCGGGCGCGAGGGTCCCGTCTGGATCGAAGACCGCGGCCGCCTGCTGTTCGACGAGGTGGGCCGGCTCGCGCTCATCCAGGGCGTGCTCCAGGACGTGACCGATCAGCACGCCACGGAGGACAGGATTCGCGCGCTCAATCAGGACCTGCGCGAGCGCATCGACGAGCGGCAGACGCTCCTCGAAGCCGCCCAACGATCGAGCCGCGCGAAAGACGACTTCCTGGCGGTCCTGTCCCACGAGCTGCGCTCGCCCATGCAATCGGTGCTCGGATGGGTGCAGGTACTGCGCGAGACACCCATGGACGATGACGAGTCCGAGCGTGCACTGGACACGATCGAACGCAACCTGCGTCAGCAGTCGCAGTTGATCAACGACATGCTCGACGTCTCGCGCATCGTCACCGGCAAGCTGGTCTTCCACATGGCGACGCTCCCGCTCTCGAGCGTGGTGCGCGAAACCATCGACGAGCTCTCGCCACAGGCCGACGAGAAGCACCTGTCGCTCGATCTGGACATCGATGGCGACCTGCTCGTCGTGGCCGATCGGGAACGCGTGCGGCAGGTGGTGTCCAACCTGTTCACCAACGCCGCGAAGTTCACGCCGGCAGGCGGCGCCATCACCGTGAGTTGCCGCGAGCGCGACGACATGGCGCAACTGGACGTCAGCGACACGGGCAGCGGGATCCGCGCCGACCTGCTGCCTGCCGTCTTCGAGCGCTTCAGGCAGGCCGATACCAGTTCGACGCGTGAACACGAGGGGCTTGGCCTCGGCCTCTCGATCACCAAGTACATCGTCGACCACCTCGGCGGCACCATCGAAGCGCGCAGCGACGGACCCGGTCGTGGTGCGACGTTCTCGGTGCGGCTGCCCCTCGCGACATCCAGACGACTGGTGACGCACGCGTCCACCCTCGCGGCGCGTCCGAGCGACGACATCGCCACCACGGCCTCTGCCGGCCGGCTGGCCGGCGTCGACGTGCTGGTCGTGGACGACCATCGCGACACGGTGGAACTCGTGGCGTTCGTGATGCGTCGCGAGGGTGCCGAGGTGCGTACGGCGCAGTCGGCGGCCGACGCGGTCGCCGCGTGGCAGGAGCGCCCTCCAGGAGTGCTGGTGACGGACCTGAGCATGCCAGGGATGGACGGGTTCGCGCTGCTCGGCGCCATCCGTCGTCATGGAGACCGGGTCCGCGCCGTGGCGTTGAGCGGGCTCGCGCGCGCCGACGATCGTCAGCGCGCGCTGCAGGCGGGCTTCGATGCGCACCTGGCCAAGCCCGTCGAACCCTCGGTGCTCGTCGACACGCTCGAGCGCCTCGTATCAGCCCCGGCGGGCTGACGCACCGGACGCTCAGCGCGCGGGGATGGTCCAGAGGTACACGGTCTTGCCATCGACAGCGACTGTCTGTTCCGGCTTCCAGTCGCCCATGTCGAAATCGTGCGACACGATCCGCGTGCCCGGGCGGAGTTGCTCCATCAACCGCGGCAGCAGCTTCACGTTCAGGCTCGGCAGGAGATACAGCGTCACCACGCTCGCCTCGCGGATGTCGGCCTCGAACAGATCTTCCTGCCTGAACTGCACCTTGCCGGTCACGCCGTGGTGCGCGGCGTTCTCGTTGGCCTCCCTGATGCGCTGCGGGTCGATGTCGATCCCCACGGCCTGGGCGCCCCGTTTCGCGGCGGCCACGACGATGCGGCCATCACCGCACCCGAGGTCGTAGACGATGTCATCCGGGCCGACCTTCGCGACGTCGAGCATCTTCTCGATCACCGCCTCGCGTGTCGGCACGAAAATCACGTCGGGTCGTCGCTCCGACTGGATCGGCAGCGCCGGTAGCTGCGCGTCGCCTGGCCCCGACGCGTCAGTCGTACACGAGAGACCCGCCACGACTGCCACGCTGAGGAGAGCCGTCCGAAACATTCGTCTGGGTGCCATCGTCTTCCGACTGTAACGCGAAATGTACAATGAGGGACATCAACTCGACAGTATTCGAGGGAGGAACATCGATGCGTATCGCAATCGCAGGACTGATGGTGGTGTGCACGGCAGGGTTGGCTTCGGCGCAGAACGACCCGATGATCGCGGCAATCAAGAGTCAGCACGCGATGATCACGAACAATCTCGTGAAATCGGCGGCCAAGGTGTCCCAAGCCGATTACGCTTTCAAGCCCACGCCTGAGGTTCGCAGCTTCGGTGCGCTGGTCGGGCACGTGGCCAACGCCAACTACATGATCTGTTCGACGGCCATCGGCGAGAAGAGCCCGGCCACCGCAGACGCGGAGAAGACACTCACCGCGAAGGCCGACCTCGAGAAGGCGCTCGCCGCCTCGCTCGCCTACTGCGACGCCGTCATCGGCAAACTCACCACCGCGACGGCCGCCGAGTCGATCAAGTTCTTCACCGGTCCCACGCCGCGTCTCGGCATCATCGCCTTCAACAACGCGCACAACATGGAGCACTACGGCAACATGGTGACCTACATGCGCCTCAAGGGCATCGTGCCGCCGTCGAGCGAAGGCCGCTGAGCCTCTGACGTTCGCTACCGCGTCTGGGCGGTGCGCCAGGCATCGCCCCACTCCACCTTCCGCGCCGCCCGCCATGCATCGTCGCGCTTCGTGACGATGGTGCGGCGCAGGCCTTCCACATCACAGAGCGTGAGCGTGATGCGCCCCTTCTCGATGATCGGGTGCCGCAGCACGCGTGCCTGCGTCTGCCGCGCATCGTGCGCACGCAACGCCACCAGGTACGAGAGCTTCTCGTCTTCGTAGCCGCGCGACGCGGCCTTCGCCTGACGATGGCGTCGCGAGCGCGGCACGCGGACGGCGAAATGACACCAGTCGCGACCATCGTCGCGCGCCACGCGCGTCAGTGGGCACGGCCCGCCGTGCGGGCACGGCGCCACGACAGTCGCGCCTGACGCGATGAGCGCGGCTCTGGCCTCCACGATCCGATCGAAGCCGGCCGGCGTACCGGGCTCGACGAGTACGAGGACCGACGTGGTGGCCTGCCAGGCCGAGGAGACGAGCGCGGACCTCGCCGGTGTCGGGAGTTCCGCGAGGGCATAGGCCGCCATCACGAGATCGGCAGCCGGCCACGTCTGTCGCGATGCCAGATCGGCGACGACCTGCGTAAGCGCCACGGCGCGATCGCCACTCACTTCCGTAAGTAGTCTCGAACCTGTGTCGAGCAGCGGCCTGCTGCGATCGACATGCGCGACGTGCGTCACGGCCGGTGCGACATCGAGTGCGGCGAGACTGGCCGTCCCGGGGCCGGCGCCGATGTCGAGCACCGTGCGTACGAGCGCCAAGGCCTCGGCTGGCACGTGCGCGAGAGCGGCACTGACGGCGGCATACGTCGCGGGAAATCGTACGGCGAGGTATGCCGCATGGCGTGCGGCGTCCTCGGCAGGGATCGGCAGGCCTGATGCGTAGTCGTCGCTCACGGCCGCCGACGCCTTCGCCAGCGCGCGGCCGGACTGTCCCGTCAGTTCGGCGTCGATCGCCGCTTCCAGCCGCGGCGGCAGACCGATGGTCAGGATCGCCGCGACTCCCGCTGGAGCGCGCGCCCGGCAAGGGCGCGCGTCGGCTTGCCATTGTCCACGGCAACGGTGCCGTTCACGAGCACCCACGACATCCCGGTCGCGTGACGATGCGGTTCCTGATACGTGGCCTCGTCGCGCAGTGCCGCCGGATCGAAGACCACGATGTCGGCGTACGCGCCTTCAGCGACGCGTCCGCGTCCGTCGATGGTGCAGACGTGCGCGGGCAACCCCGTCATCGAATACAGAGCCTGTGCGAGCGTCAGCGTGCGGCGCTCGTTGACGAAGGCCGTCAGCTTGCGCGTGAACGCGCCGTGTCCGCGCGGGTGCGGCTTGCCCTCGCCGGGCATGTACGTCGCGCCGTCGCTGCACGTCATCATCCACGGGCGGCGCATGAGGAACTCGATGTCGTCCATCGACATGTTGAACGACACGATCGACGTATCGTGCAGCGTCACGAGCGCGAGCGTCGCCTCTTCCGGCGTGACGCCCCGCGCGCTGGCGATCGCCTCGAGCGACTGCCCCTCGATACGACGATCCGGCGGATGGAACGCCACCACCAGCGTGCCGGGGCCACCGCGGCGACGGATGTTCTCCTTGACGAGCGGCAGGAGTGCCGCCCGCTGCGCGGGATCGGCGAGACGCGTGACGAGCGCCTTGCGTCCCCCGAGTTGCGCGCCACGCGGAATCAGCGCCGCGAACAGGCTGGTGCCCGACGCCTCGTACGGATACTGATCGGCCCACATCGAAACGCCGCGCGTGCGGGCTGCCTCGACGTGCGCGGCGCACTCGCGCGTCTTCCCCCATGCGTCGGGACCGAGCGCCTTCATGTGGGTCACGATGCCTGTCGTGGCCGACCGCTCCGCGATGGCGATGATCTCGTCGACGGCAGCGACAACACCGATCGTGTACGTACCTTCGTCGCGGATGTGGCTGGCGTGGATGGCCGACGCGCCGAGGACCTCGGCAGCCACGCGCATCAAATCGGCGACTTCGTCGACGGTGGCGTAGGCCCCCGGCGTGTAGAACAGACCGCTCGACACACCGAACGCCCCTGCCTGCAGCGCCTGGCGGACGAGTGCCCGCATGCGATCGCGCTCGGCTGGTGTCGGCGCGCGCTGGGCGCCGCCGATCACGGCACCACGAATCGCGCCGTGCCCGACGAGCGGCGCCACGTTGACGCCGGTACCGAGCGTGGCCAGTCGCGCCCGTTGCGCGGCGATGTCGACCGGTCCCCCGCCGTCGGGGTTGATCACGATGGTCGTCACGCCCTGCGCGAGCAGCGCCTCCGCGGTGTGCAAGCCCCTGCGCGCCAGACTCTCGGCCGCATGCGAGTGCGTGTCGATGAAACCGGGCGCGACGACGCGCCCTGTTGCGTCGAGCCTGCGGAGGGCAGTCCAGCCGGACAGATCGCCGACGGCGACGATCCGGTCGCCGACGACAGCCACGTCCGCGACGACGGGCGCGCGTTGCAGCGTGCCGTCGTGGACGAGCCCGCCTCGAATCAGGAGGTCTGCCGCACGCCCCTGTCGCACGCGCGCCGACGATGGCCGCGCCGCGCCGCCCAGCAGCGCCGCCGTTCCGGCGGTCGCGAGAAATCGTCTGCGATTCACCTCGCGAGTGTACTGTGAGACGATGCCGGGAGGGACATTCGAGAGCGACGTTCCGGCGAGGAGGCCGCGCATGGTGGACGTGAAGAAGTGGGGACGAGGACGCAGCGACGGGCACTATCCGGTCGACGCCTTCGGAGAAGGGTTGTCGGAGGACGCGCCGCACAGCGGGGCGTGGCTCGGCGAACGACCTGGCCTCGACGCCAACGGCCAGGCCCAGACGCTGACGTGGATCGGCATCAGTCTGGTCGGGATCGGCGTCGGCATCCTGCTCACGCGGGCGCTCATGGGTCATGACGATGTGGAACGGATGCGCGGCTGGCTGACGGCACCAGACCAATCCTTCCCGGCAAGCGACCCGCCGTCGTTCAGTCCCACGACCGCCAGCCTCGGCTGAGCGTGAATTTCCTCGCTCACTTCCTCCTCTCGAACGACGAGGACGACCTTCGCCTCGGCAACCTGCTGGGCGACGTCGTGAAGGGCCGCGTGGAGCGGTACGCGTATCCGGGCGTGACCGAGCGCCTGCGGACCGGCATCCGCCTCCATCGCACCATCGACTCCTACGGCGACGTGCATCCCGTCGTCAGGCGCACGAAGCAGCGCATCGCGGGTCGCTACGGGCGGCTGTCTGGCGTGATCGTCGACATCTACTACGACCACGTGCTGGCGCGCGAATGGACGTCGCACGCCGATGGCCCTCTCGACGCCTTCGCACGCGATGTCTATCGCACGTTGCTGACCAACACCGATCGCCTGCCGCCCGACGTCCATCCCCTGGTCCTGACGATGACTGGTAAGGACTGGCTGACAGGTTACGCCGACCGCGACTACGTGGCCCGCGTGCTGCGCGCGATGGCCCGGCGCAACCCCGTCGCGTCGGGCATCGGCACGGCCGGCGAGGAACTGCGTCGCGACTACGACGCCATCGCCGCCGACTTCGCCGAGTTCTTCCCTGATCTGCAGCGCCACTGCCAGGACTTCCTGGACCAGTCCGACTCGACGCCCGCCTCGCCGTAACGGCGCCGACGCGCGTCAGGTTCGACGGCAAATCCCCACGACGAGTCACGCCGCGATAGCCCGATCGGACTACAACATCCATGTCCTTCGGCTGCTACCATGCGACGACTCCCATGCGCTGCCTTGTCTGCTGCGTGCTCGTGCTGCTGTCGCCTGTGCGCGACGCGTCGGCGCTCAATGAACACAGGGCGCTGAGCCAGTTCGGCCATCGCGTGTGGACGCGCGACCAGGGACTGCCGCAGGACTCCATCCGGTCGATCGCGCAGGCAGCGGACGGCGCGCTCTGGGTGGGCACCGAGGAAGGGCTCGTGCGCTTCGACGGCCTCGAGTTCACGTCCTTCGGTCGCGCCGCCGATGGCCTGGCCAACGCGACGATCTCGGCGTTGCTCGGCAGTCGTGACGGTGCGGTGTACGTCGGGACGCATCTCGGACTCTTCCGGTATCGCGACCGCCAGTTCCACAGCTTCTCGGCGGCTGGTGTCACCGGGCGCGTGGGCGCCATCGTGGAAGACCGCGCGGGCGTCGTCTGGTTCATCGAAGACTGGCAATTGCGCGCCATCCGCGGCGACGCGGTGGACGCGCTTGGTGTCGCACACGGGATCACGGCGGACGGCATCCGTCATCTCAGGCTGACGACTGACGGGCAGTTGCTCGTCGTCGACACGAAGGAGAAGGCCTTCGTCTGGCGCGGCACCAGGTTCGAGCCTGTGCCGCCGGCGGCGACAACGCGTGAGCACTCGGCCATCGGGACGGGCACCCCGCGCGCCTGGGTCTGGGAGCGCGACCGGCTTCGAGGCCTGCCGTCCTCGGGGACGGGCGACGCCGTGGAACTGACGATCCCGTTCCCGAGCGTGCGCGCGGCCCTCCAGGACCGTGACGGCGGCCTCTGGATCGGCACGGGTGAAGGCCTGCTCCGCAGTGTGGGTGCGACGCTGGAGCGCGTCAGCGCCCCCAATTTCTCGGCGCAATCGGTGGTCTGGCAGCTTTTCGAAGATCGCGACGGGACGTTGTGGGTCGGGACCAACGCCGGGCTGCACGAGTTCCGCGATCTGCGGGTCGCCGTCTTCGGAAGCAGCGAGGGGTTTCCGAGCGACCAGCCGACGGTCGTCCACCAGCACGTCGACGGCGCATTGTGGATCGGCTTCGAGAACGCCGGCATCGTGCGCGTGCATGACGGACGGCGCGACTCCATCACCGAGCGCGACGGCCTGCCGGCCGACAAGGTCTTCAGCATCCGGTCATCGACACGCGGTGACGTGCTCGTGGCCACGGCGCGCGGCCTGGCCCGGTTTCCCGGGGGGCGGCCGACAGGCGTGCAAACGGAGTTCACGGTCGACGGCGCAAGCGTGTTCGATGTCGTCGAGGACGCCGGAGACCGCCGCTGGATGGCCACCTCGCGTGGCGTATTCCTCGCCGATGCGGCAGGGACGCGCCGGGTGCTGCCGGAACTGACCGCCGCGTCCGCGCTCGCGACGACGCTGGCCCTGTCGCCGGACGGCACGTTGTGGGTCGGCACGCACTCCACCGGCATCTGGCGATATCGCAACGGTGCGGTGACGCAATTCACGACGCGCGAAGGGCTGCCTGGCAACGCGATCCGCGCGCTCCACCTCGACGATCAGGGCGTGCTCTGGATCGGTTCGCTCGGCGGTGGGCTGGGCTGGTGGCGCGATGGCACCTTCGGCACGCTGGATCTCGATGATGGCGGTGCCAACGTCGGCCAACTCGTCCCCGGCGGCGACGGCACGCTGTGGGTCGGGACGAGCACCGGGATCGTGCAGGTGGACCGCGCCGTCGCGCTGACTCGGGGCGCCGACGCGAAACGCGTTGTCCTCTCGGGAGCGGCCGACGGCCTGCGCTCATCGCAATGCGCCCCCGCGTTCCCGACGGCGCGCGGCGGCACCGTCGACCGGAACGGGCGAGTCTGGATCATCACCGCCAATGGCCTTGTGCGCTTCGATCCGCGTCGGCTGCACGCCCTGCCACGGCCGCACGCGACGCGTCTCGGCACCATTGCGATCAACGGCACGCCCCAGTTGCCCACCGATGAAGTCGTGCTCGCGACGGACGTGCAGCGGGTCACCTTCGAGTTCTCGGCGGCGTACCTCTACGCTCCCGAACGCCTTCGCTATCACTATCGACTCGACGGCTACGACACGGGCTGGATCGACGGCGGCACCAGACGGGCCGCCGACTACACCAATCTTCCGGCGGGGCACTACCGCTTCATCGTCGCGGCGACACTCGGAACCGACCAGGCGGAACCTGCCAGCATCGTGGTCGTCCAGCGCGCCCCGTGGTATGCCGCCGCATGGTTCCCCGTCGTGGCCGTCGGCGGGCTCATCGCGGCCGGCGGGCTCGTCTACGTCGGACGACTACGGCGGCTGCGGCAACGTTTCGATGTCATTCTCTCGGAGCGCGGCCGCATCTCGAGAGAACTGCACGACACCCTGGCCCAGGGCCTTGTAGGCATCTCGACGCAGCTCAGTGGCGTTGCAACGGTGCTTCGTGAATCGCCGGACGTGGCCGAGCGGCGCCTGCGTCTCGCGCGGCGGATGGTGCAGCACAGCCTCACGGAAGCGCGGCGCTCCATCATGGACCTCCGCGATCCCGTGCTCGACAGACTGTCACTGCGAGCCGCGATGGCGCGCATGGCGGCGCAGTTGACGGCCGGGTCGCCGGTGCGCGTGTCGATCGAAGGCGACGACGAGCCGGCGGATCTCACGGCCTCGGGCCGTGAACACCTGCTGCGCATCGCCCAGGAAGCCGTCCACAACGCGATGAAGCACGGCGATCCGCGTACGTTGACGATCGTGCTCCAGGCGTCGGAGCCTGTGCTGCGCGTGGAAGACGATGGCCGCGGGCTGGATCCGGTGCTGACAGACCAGGCGGCGGAAGACGGTCATTTCGGCCTGCTCGGCATGCGGGAGCGGGCGCGTCTGATCGGCCGGCACCTGCGCATCCGCAGCGCGCCAGGTGAGGGGACGACCATTGTCGTGGAGCGTGGCGATGACTGACAGGCACATCCGCATCCTGATCGTCGAGGACCACCTGATCGCCCGCGTCGGCTTACGGACGATCGTCGAAACGGAGCGTGACATGACCGTCGTCGGCGTCGCCGCCGACGGTGCGGAGGCCGTGGCCCAACACGATCGCCATCGTCCCGACGTGACGGTGATCGACATGCGCCTGCCCGTGATGAGCGGACCGGACGCCATCCGCGCGATCCGCGGATCGTCGCCGAGGGCGCGCTTCGTGGCGCTCAGCACGTACTCCGGGGACGAAGACGTGCGTCGGGCCCTCGATGCCGGTGCGCAGGCGTACGTGACCAAAGACGTGCTGGATGCCGAGTTGATCGACGTCATCCGGCGCGTACACGCGGGCCACGCCTACCTGTCCAGCACCGTCGCGTCCACGCTCGCCGCGAGCATGCCGCGGCCAGACCTCACACCGCGGGAACGCGAGATCCTGGCGCTCATCGTCGACGGCCTGGCGAACAAGCAGATCGCGGACCGGCTGTCCATCGCCGAGCACACGGTGAAGAACCACGTGAAGAGCGTGCTGGCGAAGCTGGACGTCGGCGATCGGACCGAAGCGGCGATGGCCGCCATCAGGCGTGGTTTCGTGGAGTGAGCCCGGCTGTCGATGAGCATCGCGGGGGCCGGCAGGGCCACATGAGAGTGCTGTCGGTTCACCCCAACCCCTGCTTGGATTGGACGTCCGTCTCCCAGCGGTCGCAAGCCGACGCCCCGCGATCCGGGCCGGTGACCGCGCATGCACGTCACCGGGCGTGAGCTGGCACGCAGCATCGCCGAAACCGGACCCGGCCGGATCGCCCCACCGGGCCACGTCGATCTGGCCCTTTGGAGTGAGGCCGTCGCGCGCGGCTCGCCGAGGCGCGCCAGACCACTCGCGTGACCTCGCCGCGATCTGGTCCGAATGGGTCATGCGCGGGTGGCCCCCCATGGGTATGCGCGCCGGCGAGACTCCGGGCACGCTGTTGACATGCGGACGATGACCTCCCGCGATCGCACGAATGTCTCGTGCGGTTCAGGACTCGGAGGATGCGCCGCGGAACAGTGAGAATCATATGAACCGCCGAATCTTTTTCCTGCTGCTTGCCGCTCCTCTTGTGACGTCGACCGTACTCGCGCAGCCCCTTCCCAAGGTCTTGTTCGGAGGTGGCGTGCTCGTTGGCGTGGATGCGACCTCGTCGGTCGCCCGCCTCCAGCAGGGAGAGAGCGAGCAGGTCTACTCGCTCGCGAAGGATGCCGAGATCGTCCAGGGCAAGGACCGCCTCGACGTAGCCGACCTGGCCAAGGCCACGGGAACCTACGTGACGGTGCGGTACAAGGACACGAATGGCACGCGCGTCGCGGATCGCGTCAAGCTCACCGGTCGTCGGCCCGCCGCGACATCGTCGGTAGCGGCGGCGTTGCCGGCCGTGACTCCGTAGGCCGCCGTGCAGGCGCGCGATGCGATAATCTGACCCGCACGCGCCCGTAGCTCAGCCGGATAGAGCACCGGCCTTCTAAGCCGGGGGTCGCAGGTTCGAGCCCTGCCGGGCGTGCCACGTCGCACGGCGACGTGGCATCGCCACGGCAGTCCTCAGCCGCGCGGCTCCGCCGTCGGCTCGCCGCCGCGGTCGAGCCCGCCCTGTCAGACCGCCCGTCGCACGGCGACGTGGCATCGCC